>NZ_JBCOME010000016.1:0-67426 GCF_040924365.1 Ruminococcus sp. 1001136sp1_2201st1_G3_2201SCRN_220225
ACCTCCAATTATGGAAACATCAGCATTTCCAAAATTGGAGGTTTTCTCATTCATTTTCAGGCTCCCAGTGTCAGGAGCTCTCCAAAACTCTGAATCTTCACATCAGCAGCCGCATATCCAGCTGCAATCCCAATTCCCACAGCCTGCATTCCCGCGCTCTTCGCTGCGTCAATTCCAGCATAAGCATCTTCCACCACATAACAATCCTCAGGCTTTTCTCCAAGGAACTCTGCTGCTCTCAAAAATACTTCCGGATCCGGTTTGGACTTGGTAATATTCGTTCCATCGGAGATCGCATCAAATGCATCCAACAGTTGAACCTTTTCCAGGATAAATTTTGCGTTCTTACTGGAAGAGCCAAGTGCCAGCTTATACCCCCTGTTATGTAATTCCGCAAGAGTTCTTCTTACATCTTCCGTCACATCAGCCGGTGTCATGGATGCCAGAAGCTCTCTGTAAGTATTGTTCTTACTCTCCATCAGTTCTGCTTTTTTCTCCTTGGAAAGAGCCGGTCCTTCATATCTCTCCAGAATAATTTCCAGGCTCTCCGATCTGCTCACACCGCGAAGACGGTTATTTATGGTCTCATCAAAATAAATTCCCATTTCATCCGCCATCTTTTTCCACGCCTGATAGTGAAATTTGTCAGTGAAAACAATAACACCATCTAAATCAAATATAAAAGCTTTCATATATTTCTCCATTCCGTTAACAACTGCAAATAAACCTGCCAGCAATCATCTTAAATATAATTTTTCCCACACAAAGGATCCGCCGGACTTACCCCTGTAAATTCCGAGCGTCCCATAATCTTATCCATTGCTGCCTGAATAAATTCCGGGTTCCCACTGTATGTATTAATGTAAGTTTTCACCATCGGTGCATCAAACAGATGGAATGGATAAGCTGTAGAAATCATCAGCGCCGGAATCTCCGGAGCAAACCAGGGTGCATCATCTCCAAGCCCGAAGCACACATTCCAATTCAAGCGAAGAGTGGTATTATTGGAAGCATTTTCCATGTTACAGATATAAACATACAAGTCGTAGTCCTGCTTCATCTCCTCCACACTTCGGTACATTTCGTGCATCAGTTTTCCTTTTTCCGGTGTCATACCTGCCGGATTCACGAAATCTTCCATAGAGATAGATACCCGGCGGTCACGGACCGTCACCTGGAAGCCTTCCTGCTCAAACTTCTCTTTCCATGACTGCACAAAAGCATTCTCTGGATCCAGATCTTTCTGGATTACATTCAGATAAACCCGCTTGTATTTCTTAGGGGAAATTGGAAGCAGTTCCTGCTCATCCCTTACCAGAGTTATTGCCTGGTCTGCCACCTTTTTCGCCCAGCTTTTGTGCTTCTCACAGCCCACAATTTCCAACGCCTCTTTTTCTGGAACCAGAGTGCCCTCCGCTTTCTTCTTATGAAGCCCCAGTGACGCTTTTGTGGCCAGAATTCTGAGAACTGCCTCATCCAGTCTATCCATGCTCAAATTTCTAGTTTTCGCACCAGCCAGAAGATATCCAAAATCCTCTTCCAGACTTTTGTTGAACAAAATCATGTCACAGCCTGCATTGATTGCCTGAACAATCGCCTCGCTGCGCTTCATAGCTGCGGTAAACCCAACCATAGGTGTTGCGTCTGTGCTGATCAGCCCGTTAAATCCCAGCTTTCCTCTGAGAAGCCCAGTAAGAAGCTCCTTGGATAAAGAAGCCGGACGCAGCATCTCTTCCCTGGTTGCCTGGGGATTGAGCGCCTTCACATAAGCAGGCTGGGCAATATGCCCTACCATCACGGTCTTCGCACCTTTCTTTATCAGATTCCCATAAACATATCCATAGGTTTCATCCCATTTTTCTGTAGAAAAAGAATTAACACTTGTAAGAATATGCTGATCTCTTTCATCCACCCCATCTCCTGGAAAATGTTTGATAGCAACAGCCACACCGCATTCATCTGCTCCCTTCATATATTCCAGGGCAAAATCCAGCACCTTCTTTGGATCACTTCCAAAAGTTCTTACATTGGTAATGGGATTGTGAAAATCATAATTAATATCCACAATAGGCGCAAAAGACCAGTTCAGCCCCAAAGCTGCACCCTCTTTGCAGGCGGTATATCCCATTCGGTATCCATTTTCCGGATCATCTGTAGCCGCCACTGCCATAGGTTTTCCGAAGGAAGTTCCCTCATAGGCAAGTCCGTCTCCGCCTGCTTCCGTATTAGCCGCAAGTAGCAGCGGAATATTGGAAAACGCCTGCAGCTTTCTATAAATATCCTGAATATTTTCCGCGCTGTCTGCACGATACATCAGACCACCCACCTGAATATCCTGGGTAAAATGCTTCAGCGTTTCTTCCTCTCCGTTGAACCCCATGGGGCAAAATACCTGTCCGCATTTCTGCTCCAGACTCATATTTTTCCAGGTATCCAGAACCCAATTTTCTCCTTCTTCATCCAGAAAAAAAGGATTTCCTTTCATATCGATCTCTGTCATTATTTTTCCCCTTTCAATGAGCCGTCTGCTGTAAAATACTTTCTAAGAAAATACGCCGGGCCACAGCTCCAGGCATGGCAGTAGCTGTTCACGATGGTGCCGCCATATGGTGATTCTGAAGGGTTTTCCGGATTATATAATTCCCAGAATGTATCCGCTCCCAGATCGGTCATGCCGCCCCAGTATGCTTCCATTTTCTGCAGAGCCATTTTTTTCTCCCCCACAAGAAGCAGCGCCGCAATATAATTGTGATACATGTATGGCGTCACCATTTTTTCAGCTTCCGAAATGGTCTCCACCCTGCGCAGAAGATTTACTGCTGCCTGGTCTTCAATCGCCTCTCCCAAAATCATCCACACCTGGGAAGCAACTGAAACCTGTCTTTCTTTTCCACTGATGTAGCATTGTTTTTCTCCATCCCAGAGATATAAATTCGCCGCATTTCTGCACTCACAGTAAAGCTCCGCCAGTTTTTCCTCCGTCATAACATCTCCTAGCACCTGGGCAATCCGGATAGCTGCACTAAGCGCATAAAGAAAAATCCCCTGGGCAGACGCCTGTTTATTCAGATTCAGATTCCAATCCACAAAGCACCAGCCCAGCACATCTGAATCTCCTACCAACATTTTCTCATCCAGCTGCTCTTCTGCCAGTTCGATCTGTCTTAATGCTACAGGCCATAACTCCTGCAAAGTTTCCTTATCCTTTGTAGCTTCGTAATAGTCCCAAAGTGTGTTTATGAAAAACAGGGAATAATCAAACATCTGGGTATCATCCACTTCCGGTTCCGGGGAAAGAAACAAGCACGCCCCCATCCTTCCTTTTTCCATAGGAAGTGCTGCAAACAGATACAGGCAGGCTTTCACCATATCATTATTGTTATAAGTTTCATAATTGGTCAGTGCCTGGATACGAAGATCTCCCATCCACAGTCTGCGGTCTCTCTTCGGACCGTCCTCAAACACCTGCTGCATACAATTGTGAAGGGTTCTGCATGCGATCTGATCCATTTTTGCCAGCTTATGATTCTGCGCCTTAAATGCGGAAAGCTCCTGGTCTTTCGCAGAAGAAACAGCGGTACAAAAAGCATCTTCCACAACAAGATCAAACTTGGAACTAATATCCAGAACCTCGATCATCACATACCTGAACGCATATCTCCTTGGCAGGCGCAGCTGGGAAGGAACCACATCCACATGGAGCTGTTCCTCTTCGATCCAAGAAGAACAGATCCAGCCCTGATAGCTTTTTCCATCTTCAAAAAGCTCCGTCGCATTTTCTGCAAAGTGAAGCTTCAGCCACACAGGCGCGTCTGGATGACTCCCCCTGTAATTCAGATTTAAAGTCAGATACCCAACCTGATGATTTCCAAAATCCAGGCATACCCGGTTTCCCTTTTTCAAAACTCTCTTTCTGTAATCAACTGCCTGCTCAATGACAATACTGTTATCATTTTTATAAAGTTCTACTGTCTGCACTGCATCTACTTTTGTCTCAACCAGATCCGGAAGCAGATTTAATGCTTTATTCAACAATTTCTGATTTTTCATTTCAGCCATAAAAACCTCTTGTCACATAGAATTTTGTCAAAATTGTTATAAAAATGCGACCCTACGGAGTTTTCCGGCAGGGCCGCTGCAATCTCAGAGCGTGTTTGAAAAAGGCTTTCTGCAAGATGTGCGTCACAATTTGTGGGAGATTTTGCCCGGATGAGGGCGTCGTAGCGGGCTACGACAACCGAATTCGGGTGAAATATACCGCAAAGTGGGGCGTGCAGATTGCAGGAATGATTTTTCAAACAGGCTCAAGTTATTGTCTGATTTTTCCCGTGAAAATTCTTACCAGTAATTTTTCATTATTCAGATAAATCAGGAATGCCATCAGCAATACTGCATTGATAATAGACTGCATGGAAGCGGTCACCACATTTGAGAGAACTGCAAATGTGGAATTCAGCAAAGACATGCAAACCGCAGCCAGCAAAAATCCAAGTTTCTCATTGCTATACCTGCTTATGTAAGAACCAATAAACATTGGCAAAAATGCTGTAAACATAATGGAAATAGAGCCAAAGTTCAGCTGGCCTCCATTGATGGTCGTACTTCTTGCCGCATTCAAAAATCCAACAATTCCCATCAGCGCACCGCAGATCCCATAACAGCCAATGGCATTTGGAATCTCTTTGATTCCTGTATTTACTGCTACCTTCTGCCCATTTTTCAATGCATTATAGTCATAACCAAACCTTGTATAATCAAACAGAAGAATGGAAAGGACCAGTACCACAGCAATAATAATCGCCGCATAAATCCAGGTTCCTACAAAGCCTGACATGGAAGAATTCTGTACCTCTGTCATTACATATTTTCCGCTTGTAATGGTGTACAAAACACCTTCATAGATCAGGGTTACACCCAAAGATGTTATGATGGGCGGAATCCTGAGAGTCACATAAATAAGACCAGATACCATTCCCAGCACAGCGCCGGCCGCAATAGTGATTACCAGCATAAGTGCTGCACTTCCTGAGCCGCCGCCTAATACTGCATAGCTTATCTTCGCTCCCACTACAGCAGACAGAGAAGCCATGGCTCCAAGTGAAAAATCAAATCTTCCACTGTTCAGGTTAATGGACAGGGCAATTGTTGTAATCATAACAATTGCAGTATAGACCACAAAATTATCAAAGCCCTTCTGATTTGTTATGATGTTTTCTCCATGTGACAGACAGATCACTTCCAAAATAAGTAAGGTCAGTACAGGGATCGTAAATGTTCCCGCTATTTTCTTAGGGGTGCTCATAAATTCCAGCCTCCATCCAGCCTGTCCGATTTCCTGGATATGGGCATCCAGGGTTATCGGTCAGAGCTTTCATAAATTAATTTCCAGTTATTTAAATTCGTAACTGTTTAATGTCTTCACAGTTACCTGCAAAACAATTACTTAGATTCTACTAATGTTTTTACATCCTCAAATGTAACGTTATCGCCAATAATACTGTCCAGAGTTTCTTTGTCATAGATTGGTGCATCACCACTGTCAGAAACAGAGTATTTATCAAATGTGTCGCTGTCAGTTGCTACCAGATATCCCTGGCTGATAGATGGAGCGTTTCCGTCCTCGTCTCTGATCACATTTCCATTGATTGCATTCATTACCAGTGCAAAAACTGGTCCGATAGAAGAAGAATATTTTCCAGCAAGATAAGTAAGGGTACCATTTTTCATAGAATTTCCGTTTGTCTCAGTAAAGGAATCAATATCTGAGAAGGAGATTCCTGCCTCACTTAAGGACTGTGCAAAGAATGTGGTTGCCATACCTACGGAAATAAATGCATCCGGTGTTTTCTGGATTGCTGCGTTTAACTCATCCGTTGTGGTGTCACCATATCCCTGAAGATAGGAAACAACCTCTACATCGCCTTCTACTTTAGATAAATCAACTGTCTGATCCTGGAAAATCTGTCCAGCGATAGCGTTCATATCGCTTTCTCCGCCATAGGTGCAACCCAGTCCGTTAAGGACACCAGCAACACGGTAAACATGCATTGGGTTCGGAATAAAAGCTCCATAGATTGCTACTTTGGAAACACCCTGCTCTTTGTAGTAAGCTCCCATATCTTTTCCAGCTTCAAACTCTGTATCATTTCCAGGTCCTACCTGACCAGCAAAATATTCATAAGTTTTGTAAGTTTCATACTGTGCGTCATCCAGCACACCGGAAGCTACCGCATAGTAAACTCCGTATTTTTCACAAGTCTCAATCTGCTGTACACGATCGTTGCTGGAAAAAGAGATGATTGCCTGACACCCCTGGGAAGCAAACTTCTCAATTGCTGTTTTCTCATCTTCTGCACTTTGCAGCGCATCTGTGTAGTTAAATTCTACGTCATAGTTACCAGCGATATAATTCTCATAATAAGAACGGAAGCCCTGTGCTTCCTCGCCACTTACGTCTGCAACCAGCACACCAATCTTTGCCTTGTCAGCAGCCTTTACTTCACTTGTTCCTGCTCCTGCAAGAACTGCTACAGCCATAGTTCCTGTTAATGCCATGCTTACCATTTTTTTCATTGTTCGTTTCATTAGAATTTCCTCCTTTTTATTTGCAGCGTTATACGCTAATTCACCATTAAAAATCCCATATATCGGACAGTTATTTCTTATTCTCCATTATCTTGGAAGTATATTTGTCTTATAATTCATGCTTGTTACATATACAACGATCAGGAAAAATACTGCACTGATCACCTGGGTGATTCCATAAGCCGCACTTCCGTCAATCACCAGCTCCAGAATGTCATTGAGCAGGATAAAGGAAAAACCGCCAACCAGTGCCGCATAAATTCTGGAACGTGCTCCGCCTGAAATAGGCATTCCGCCAAATACAATTGCAATAAAAATATTCATACCAATGCTGGAGGCCGTAGTGGTTGTTACAGATGGTGTATAAACCAGAGTAAGAAACGCTCCAAGCCCTACGCCCAGGCCTGCCATTACGAAAGCAATAATGGTATATTTGTTGGATTCAATTCCGGTAAGAGCTGCGCACACCGGATTTCCTCCGATAAATTTCTGCCTTCTTCCCACTTTTGTAAGATTGAAAACAAAATAACTGATAATAAAGAAGACTGCCAATACTACGATTTTAAAAACCATATTGTCAAACGGCTTTACCACTACTCCCGGAATACTGATCCCACCAAGTGCACCACCCTTTGTGGTAACGATCTGTGAGGCAATCGCAGAAAGCACAGACATCATGGCAACTGTAGTAACAAATGCTGGAATATGAAATACCGAAGCCAGCAGGGAATTTACAAGGGAACATGCAACTCCGCTTACAAAGATTGCCAGGATCATTAACACTACATTCTGTGTAGTATTGTAAGTAACCACACCCATGGTTGCAGAAAACAAGGTTGCAGCGCCAAGACTGATATCAAAAGTTCCCAATGTGTAAATGAAAATTGCTCCTGTAGCAACCACCGCCAACACAACACCTTCGTTAAAAACAATCTGCAGATACATATCCAGCCGATAGCCTTTTGCACTGACTACTGCCAGGAAGATTCCGAATAAAAGCACCAGAGCCGCAAATGGAAGAACCTTTATCGCAGTTTGGGCTGCTTTATATTTATTCATATTATTTTTCATAATCTGATGTTCCCCCTTAAATCATATATCCAATTACATCTGCGTCTGTCAGGCTTTCACTTCGCATAAATTCACCGGTAATGCTTCCGTCTTTCATAATCAGAAGCCTGTCGCTCATTCCCAGCAGTTCCGGAAGCTCCTCGCTGATCAGCAGGATTGCCTTTCCCTCTTTTTTCAGCTCCATCATCAGCTGATACATGGACTGTTTGACGCCAATGTCAACACCTCTGGTGGGGCAATCCAGGATCAGGATCTCACTTCCACAGCCGATCCATTTTCCAAATACAACCTTCTGCTTATTTCCACCGGACAGCTGGCTTGTCAGCTGGTCGCCATCAGAACATTTAATAGAAAGATCTTTTATCTGTTTTGCCACATATTCTTTTTCCTTTTTATTTGTTATAAGGAATCCGTTTACGGCATATTTTTCCATTCCGCCAACTGCAATGTTGTCCTGGATACTTGCGGACAGGCAAAGGGATTCCACATCCCTGTCCTTTGACACATAACCAATCTTGTTTGCAACTGCGATGTGGGGACTGTTGATCTTCGTTCCATCGTAAGTGGTTACTTCTCCCTCTTCCAGGGCAAGTGCGCCGAACATGGCTTTTCCCAAAGTGTGCATTCCGCAGGCGGCAAGTCCGCCAATGCCTAAGATTTCGCCTTTTTTCAAAGTAATGCTTACAGATTTTAACTCCTCTTTATACTTCAGATTCGTGGCTGTTATGGCAGCTTCTTTCTGACTGCTTGGGGTAAAATCACTTCTGTAATAATCTCCCTGAAGCTCGCGGCCGATCATACTTGTACGGATTTCATCCGCATTGAATTCTTCTTTTTTAAACGTACGGATCAGGTTTCCATCACGGAGAACAGTGAGTGTATCACAAACTTCCATAATCTCTTCCAGGTCATGGGAAATAAAGATTATTGCTTTTCCACTGTCCCGCAGCTTTCGGATCAGGGAATACATGATCTCACGTCCATCCTGTGAAAGTGCTGTGCTTGTCTCATCAATTACCAGAATGTCTGGATTTTTCAGCATAACCTTAGCGATTTCTACCAGCTTTCTGGTCTGAAAATCCAGTGAAGCAATAGGCATATCGCCGGTTACATGTTCTACTCCAATGGCTCTCATTGCCTCTGTCGCTTTCTGGTTCATTGCCTTTTTATTGATCATCCCCAGCTTGTTCCGAAACTGGGAAAGCTCTGCCAGAAAAATATTTTCTGCAACGGTTACCCCCGAAATGGTTCCGCTCTCCTGCACAACCATTCCGATCCCGTTTTGTAGCGCATCTATCATACTCACTGGTTCCCAACTCTGCTTTTTGAAAGTCATTCTTCCACTGGTGGCTTTCTGCATGCCAGCTGCAATAGAAGATATGGTAGACTTTCCAGAACCATTTTCACCGATCAAACCTCTTATTTCCCCTGGATATACCTCCAGATCTACATTTTTCAGTGCTATTACGCTTCCAAAATTCTTGGAAATATTTTTCATTTCAAGAATCGGTTCACTCATGTTTACCCTCCGTTCACTTGAAAACTGTTTATGAGATTATTATATTCTTTCCCCTAAAATTTCAAATTCACAATTTAGCTCAGTTTTATTGATGTATTTGATCTAAGATGTTAAAATACATCATATAAATCGCTTTATTTTAATATTTTGATTGTGTGAAAAGATTTTGTAAAAGGGGGATTTTTATGGATGTTGAAGAACTGAGACATCAGATTTATCAGTTTAATGATGAAGAATTGTTTTATAAAGAACAGTATGAAGCCCGGGAAGCCGGGCAGATTTATGCTTATATCGCAAAACAGGAGATTCAGGAGGTTATCCGCCGCCACTTACTGATTCCGGAAGTGAAAGAAACCATTCCACCGGAATTTAAAGACTCTTTCTTTTTTGATATGGCAGACAAAGATAGCATTGTGGTACAGAAGCATAACCGCTATAGCCCGGCGCTGATTCACTCCCACACATTTTTTGAGCTGGTATATGTTTACGACGGGAAGTGTACACAGGAGATTTCCGGACAGACCATTTCCATGAAAACAGGAGATTTCTGCGTAATCCCCCCTTCTGTAGAGCACTCTATTTCTGTTTATGATGATAGTATTATTATCAACATCATGCTCCGCCGCAACACTCTGCATAGTATGTTTTATAATTTTTTGAATACGCCAAATAAGCTCTCTTCTTTCTTTTTGAATAATATTTATGCCAAAAGAGCAAATGATTATATTCTTTTTCATTCAGGAATGGATTCTTACATCCGGGAATCTTTTTGCTGGATGTTATGGGAAAGTATGAATAAACAGGAATACTCTTATCAGTGCATTACCAATGTACTGCTTCTGGATTTCTATCTATTGGTACGAAATTACTCGGAATCTGTGCAGATGCCTCTTTTCAACAGCAAGATTGATGTGCAGCGTTATGCGATTATTCAGTATATCCAGGATAATTACAGAGATGTGACACTTTCGACTGTGGCAAAGCGTTTTCATTATTCCAATGAATACACTTCCCGTTTAATTAAAGATCTGATGGGAATGACCTATACAGAAGTGGTCCGTACCGTTCGAATCGAACGGTCCCAGGATTTCCTGGCAAATACAACTATGACTGTGGCAAATATTGCGGAAGCAATCGGATATGATACCACAGAACATTATATCCGCCAGTTTAAAAAACATACTGGGATGACGCCTTCTGCTTATCGAAAACAGGAGGCCAAAAATCGGTTGTTTTAATTTTCCATTCTTTTCAGCTCTGGCAGCACCGTCAGCAGCATGATAAAGCCTGCAGTACCCAGGCTGATAATATTTTTGCATTCTCCATGCATCCTGAAAGTTCTTTTTTCTTCAGGAGCCGTGCCTTCATTTCTGCCTTTTTCTCAAGGAAAAGAAGTACATAGGCTGCAGATAAAAACTGGGAGATTACAGTTGCAATGGCAGCTCCCCGGAAACCAAATCCAAACACAAAAATGAATAGTGAGTCTAGGATCAGCGGGAAGCAGATTTCTATTTCAAAGTCGATTCGTTTCATTTTTTGTTTCTCTAAAAAACACTTGAACGCACTTTTTGACTTGTGCAGTAAAAGGTTAGTCATTAGCTTGCCGGAACGTTGCGACGCGCGGCGGTAAATATACATTGTGAAATCGCGTCCGGGATAACGACCAACCAATTAAATAGCAATAAGAAAAGCCCTTTAGGAATTTTTATTTGCTTCCCAAAGAGCTTTCAATATACAATCTTATTAACCTGCCAGATGAAGGATTCCAATGAGGAATACCCATCCAAGTCCATAATATGTCACAACAGCAACAAGGTCGTTGACGGTGGTGATCAATGGTCCAGAGGCTACGGCGGGGTCTACACCTACTTTTTTGAAAAACAGAGGGATACAGGTACCTACGGCACTGGAGATCAGCATTGCAAGGAGCAGGGCGACTCCGATGCAGCCGGATACGGCGTATGCAAATACCAAAGTCTTTCCTTTAAATAAGTAAATGTAAAGTCCAATGAGTACAAAGGACAGTATACCAAGCAACGCACCATTGCAAAGACCAATCCGCATTTCTTTAAATACAAGTTCCAGTTTCTGCTTGCCGGTGAGGGACTCATCCATCAGAACACGGATGGTAACAGCCAGGGACTGTGTACCGACATTTCCAGCCATGTCCAATATAAGGGACTGAAAGGCCATGATAATGGGGAGCTGGGTTACTACGTTCTCAAAGACACCTACTACAGAGGATACAACCATTCCAAGACCAAGAAGAACGATCAGCCATGGCATACGTTTCTTCATACTCTCTTTCAGCGGCTCCTTCAGATCCTCCTCTGCGGTAAGACCTGCCAGCATGGCGTAATCCTCTCCCATTTCATCATCAACCAGGTCGATGATATTGGAAGATGTGATAACACCTAAAAGGCGGTTGTCATTATCCAGCACGGGAATGGAATCCTCGGAATACGCTTTCAGTTCTTCGATACAGTCGTCAATATCCTCTTCGGCATATACATATGGGTAAGAGGTTGCCACCAGATCTTCCAGGGATTTATCCTGTCTTGCAATGATCAGGTCTTTCAGATCAATGGCTCCGTAAAATTTCTGCGACTCGGTTACCACAAAGATTGTGGAAATATTATCGTTCTTAGCAGCCTGCTCTACAAGGCTGTTCATAGCCTGCTTCACAGTCAGGTTCTCACGAATGATAATGCAGTTAGTCGTCATACGGCTGCCGATTTCATCCTCATCAAAGGAAGCGATCATCTCAATATCGTGGCGGACATCATCATCCATTAATTCGAACAGCAATTTCTTTTTGGCTTTATCAATCTTATGAAGAACCTCTACAAGGGCATCAGTCTCCATGCGTGAAAGAATGGCTGCACCTTTTTTTACATCCATCTCTTTCACATATTCTGCTGCATTATCTGAGTCCGTATACTCAAAAATATCGGACAGCATATCCAGTTCCAGAATACGGTACAGTTTGCAGCGTTCCTGAACAGTCAGCCTCGGCATTGCATCTGCAATGTCATTGGCATGAAAATCTCCCAGCTTATCGCTCATAGCTGCCGGAGAGGTATTACTTCTTACTACAGCCAGAATGTCCTGGGTGTAGTCCTGCACTCTTTTCTCCATCCTACTTTCTCCAATCTGACAATAAGACAGTTCACCATTTCCAGGTGTTTATCTTATGTATTTTTGACAGACTTATACAAAGTCCGTTTTTACGGACAGTAAAATCCGTATTTAAACAGAATTCTAGCGTGTAGCTTTTCTGTTCTTTGAGCGTGTTTGAAAAAGGTTTTCTGCAAGATGTACGTCACAATTTGTGGGGGATTTTGCCCGGATGAGGACACCATAGCGAGCTACGGCAACCGAATTCGGGTAAAATATACTGCAAAGTGGAGCGTGCAGATTGCGGGAATACTTTTTCAAACAGGTTCTAGGGAATATTGGATTCTTCTGAAGAACTCATAGGATAGAAAAAAGAAATGAAACAGTGTTCTTAAGCGCAATGCGCCTTTTACATGAAAAGAAGAACAGAATGTGCACGATGCTCATCTGTCATTTCGTTTTTCCATCCTATGCAACTACTTCGCCCATGAGAATCGCAACTATCCATTCTGTTCACCTGCCTTTATTTTCTAATTTTGGGGAACTATTTTTGTTCCCACAGGTCATTCTAACTGCTTTTATAAAAAAAATCAATTCCTAATTTACTATTTATTTGATTTTTCACTGGCTTTTTTCCTTTTTCTTTCCGTTTCTTTACAATACTGGAAAAACCTGTGTGGTTTTATGTGGATTCAAGGAACAGCAAGTGAAGATATTAGCAGATTTTAATCGTACTATTATAGTTTTTATATGACAGTTACGCCCCTTAAGTCCTTTTTCTTGTATTGTTTTTTTATAACAATAGTAACTTCTTTGCTGTATTTCACCGTTTTTACTTCAAGAAATATAATACTTATAACAGCTGGCGCAATGGTCTGATTATAATCCGCAGCACTCCATAGAAAAGTTTTTTCTGCCAGTTCAGCACTTTCGTTTCATACTGTCCCCCTTCAGTCTCCTGTCCGTTTGACAGAACTTCTTTACTTTTTTCTATGTAAGTACTTTCCGTGGACTGAATCTGCTGATTCAGCTCTTTGCTGTCGATAACAAGCATTAATTCCGTATCCAGATAAGTACTTCTCATGTCCAGGTTATAGGATCCGACGACAGAGAGTCGGTCGTCAAGCAGGACTGCTTTGGTGTGAACTGGAACCTCGTTCATCAGCTCATATACATCGGCACCGGTATTCAGGATTTTCTTTTTCTGATTCAGGTAGTCGGTACAGCCCCAGGGGTTGGAGCCTTTTTCTACTGCGTTAAGAATGATCTTTAACCGGGCATGGGACGCGATTTCATTTAAAGTGTCGTACATGTATCCGTTGCAGATCACATATGGGGTCTGGATCGTTACATTGTCTG
The DNA here is from genome assembly GCF_040924365.1 of Ruminococcus sp. 1001136sp1_2201st1_G3_2201SCRN_220225. Lineage (NCBI taxonomy): Bacteria > Bacillati > Bacillota > Clostridia > Eubacteriales > Oscillospiraceae > Ruminococcus > Ruminococcus sp. 1001136sp1_2201st1_G3_2201SCRN_220225. Next base: position 13,652 of record NZ_JBCOME010000016.1, read on the forward strand.
CGTTCTGCGCCAGATAGCGAATTGTCTGAAGTACCAGGGGCGTTTTGGGACCTGCATGGGTTCCGTTGTTGACAAGCGTAATTTTATTCGCCGGAATGGTATCCTCCTGCCAGGAGCTGTAATCTTCAATATCGGTGTATTTTTCTTTCAGGGAAGCGTAACGCATTTCTAAAGACTGGTACTGTTTTTCGTACTTTGAAAGCTTTTCCTCTGTCTCGTCTGTTATCTCATTTTCAGCATTCGATTTTCCATTCACAATATCAGAGTTTTTCAAATTACTTTCTGTACCCTCACTGTCGTCTGCTGCTTCTTCTGACACAGAAATATCTGAATTATTCTTTTTTCTTCCACTCTTTATTTTCACGCAATCTTCATTCCAAATCTGCTGAAAATATGCTTCCAGGTCCTGCAGAGATTCACCCTTGCCGTTTGCTGTATCGCATACCAGAATATCCCGATCCACATTGATATCTGTGGTATAATCTCCAAGGAAAATATCATTGCTGTTACGGCCACCCAGCAGATACATTTTGTCATCCACAATCACATATTTATCGTGCATACGGTAATTGAGCTTAAATAAGCCAACCGGGCTCACCGGGTTGTAAACACCTACCTCCACGTTTTCCCTCGCCGCAAGTGCCTGAAATTCCTTGCTTCCATTCAGGAACAACTGCTGGTAAATTCCGTCAATTAAGAGCTTGATTTCCACACCTTTTTCAGCAGCGTGATTCAGCGCCGCAAGAAGATCCGTTCCGCTTTCATCCGCCCGCAGATCAAAGGTTGCCAGCACAATACTCTTCTTCGCTGCTCCAATCATCCGCAGTCTCCACAAAAGAGCCTCTTCATTGTCATCAATACAGCGGATCCGTTCGCCCCCTGGCGTATCGGAAGTAAATTCTGTCTGTTTCAGCATTTCCGCAAATTTTTCATCTGGCTTCCTGCAATACAGCGGTGCAAAAACATTTACCAGCACTACGATAAGCAGAAACCATAGAAGTATATTCCTTATTCGTTTTAGATTTTTCTTTATCGCTATACACCCTTTCTAAAATCAACATTCCCACAAATATTTCTTCAAATCTACACAACCATTTTCTTTCAGAGTAACTCCTTCCCCTTTCAGCAGCCACTCCTGCTCCGCCCAACCAGGCGCCAGTCTTCCCATATGATTCACCACCCGATAACATGGAAACTCCCCATAATTTCCTACATGAGACAGCACCCTCGCCACCAATCTGGAATTCTTCTCCCGCCCGATCAGCTTTGCGATCTGTCCATAGGTTGCCACTCTCCCCGCCGGAATTTCCTCCACCACTGAAAGAATCTCATAGGCAAGATCATCGTTTAATTTGGAGATATTTTCTTTGCGCTTGTTTGTTTTCAGTAAATCTGAAAAAGGATCGTCAATCATAACTTTTGTCACCCACTTTTATTCATTTCTATTTTGCTGTGTAGTATTACAACTGCTAATGTACATATCATTCATTTTTATTTATTTCCTTTATGTCATCTGTAAAATCACATATTTCATCATTATTTTCATAATATATTCAGCTATGCTTTTCGTCAATAACTAATATGATTAACATTTCCACTTCTATTTTCGAAAGAATGTTTCGGCTAATCTTGCATATAATATAAAATCAGCCGTTTTTTCTGTAGAATTGCAAAAACCTATTTGAACTGTGGACAAGAACCATATATGTATTACTACCGTGATAAAGATGCCAGAGAAATTGACATTGTTCTGGAACATGATGGGATACTGAATCCTTTGGAAATCAAAAAAACTCTAATCCAGGTTCCGAACTCACTAAAGTATTCGCACTTCTTGACAAGGCTTCTGTTCCCTGGGGAAAAGGTGCAATTTCAAAATGCCATCACACCGGATACTCCAAGTGTGATGGCATTTTGATTTACGGATGGGTAATTGATGTTCCCGCTGGGGAATCACAGATACTGGCTGAACTCTATCTTTTCCTTATTCGGCCCCTCAATTGTAAAAAATCTGACACCATTTTCCCAGAATGGTAAAAAATGGATTATATCCCTGGTGGTATTCAGATCCGCCTGATTGATCAGTTCATATACTTTTTCGATATCTTTTACATCAATTGCGACGTGATCAATAGCACCTGATTCCATTTTTGCGGCTTTATTCTCATAGGTCTCAATTACCAGATTATTCAGCTTGAGAAATGAAACTTTCTCATTTGCTTCCTCATTGACAGTTTGCAAAGCGACCTCAAATCCAAGCTTTCCATAAAATTCAATGGTTGCTTCTATATCATTTGTGGGAATTCCTACATGCTGAATTCCATTTAACTGCTCCCTTAACATTATTTTTCCTCCTGATCCTTATTTTTCTCGTATAAAAGCCCTGCTTCATCCAGCTTTTCCAAAATCTGTCTCTTTTTCTCTTCCGTCTCAACTGGAATCTGCAATTCTCCATATGCAAAATCCGGCAGGCTTAAGACTCCAAGCATGGATTTCGCGTTCACAATATAGCGTCCATAACAAAGATCCACATCGCAGGAAATTGATTCTGCAATACTGACCAATTTACTTGCATTCTGCATAGTTCCCAATGTTACTTTTATTTTCATCGCTTTCACGCTCCTACGCAAACAGACTAATCACAATAGCACAGACCAGACCTGTAATTCCAATAATGGTTTCCATCATGGTCCAGGATTTCAAAGTCGTTTTCTCATCAATCTCAAGAAGGGAACTGACCAGCCAGAAGCCTGAATCATTTACATGACTGAAAGCAGTTGCTCCTCCGTTGATGGCACAGACCATGGCAGCCAGATAAAGTGGTGACAGTCCTGCTACTCCAGGCATAGCGGCCATGATTCCAGCTGCCATTGTCATGGCTACCACAGCAGCTCCAACGGACGAGCGGATCAGTGCTGCAATGAGAAAAGCAATCAATACTAACGGAAGTCCGCTTTTTTCAAGGGCTGGTCCAATAATATTTCCCATTCCGCAGTCCTGAAGCACCCAGCGGACAATTCCGCCGCCAGTAATTACCAGTAGGATTTGTCCTGTAGGGCGCAGGGAACGATCCAGAATTTTCTTTAACTGCTCTCCATCATATCCCTGTTTTTTTCCAAGGAAGTACATGGCACACAACACAGCAATGATCAGCGCTACAAATGGAGTTCCCAGAAATTCCAGCACTGGTCTCGCCGGAGCAATACCAGGAATATAAGTTGAAAGTGTGTTACACAAAATTAGTACCAATGGTACAAGGATAATACATAACACTGTAGAAAACTTCGGAAGATTTCCTTCTTCGGCTTCCCGAACTTCCTGAATATTTGAAGGAAGTCCTGCATCAATTTTACTTCCGATAAATTTTGACCATAAAATACCGGCAAAAATCAGTGACAAAATTCCAACAGGCACACCTACTGCTATCATAATGCCAAGATCCACGTTCAGCATATTTGCCACCAGGACAGAGCCTGCTGATGGCGGAATAAATGCAAAGCCTGTGGCAAGTCCAGCCAGAAGAGGGATCACATAATATAAAGTAGATTTCTTTGTCTTTTTTGCAAGTCCGAATGCCAGTGGAATGAGAATCACCACGCCAGCCTCAAAGAATACGGTTGTACCAACTACCAGCCCTGTGATTCCCAATGCAATTCCAGATTTTTTCTCACCGAATTTATTGATCAAAGTCTGGGCAACACATTGTGCACCTCCTGATACTTCCAGGATTCCTCCAAACAAAGAGCCAAGTCCAATTAGCAGGACAATTCCCTGCAAGGTATCACCCGCACCTTTTTCCACTGTACTTACCAGGGTTGGAACCGGCATTCCGGCTCCAAGCCCAATAACCAATGCTGAAATCAGCAGTGATAAAATCGGATGAATCTTAAATTTAATGATAAGAAGCAGAAGCAATATAATTCCTGTCCCTGCCGCGATCAGCAGTCTGGCTGACTCTGCCACAAATACCGGTTCTGTCATTTTGTATTTCCTCCCCAAATTTCTCATTCAATAGTCTACAGTTAAACAGATAACAACACCCGCATTTTTGCTATCCTATATTCAGGACTTATCAGCATAGTGCATCCCAGATAAATTTATTACGCTGCAACATATTTATGAATTGTAGCTCTCACAGCTCCAGGCCCTGCGATCATTTCCCTGAACATGTTCTCAATCTTCTCTCCCACACCAGCTTTGTAAAGATCTGTGAAAAACAGGCGCTCGTTAGAAAGGATCGGTTTCAGCTGATTCTTAAAAGTCTCAGGCTTTCCAATAACAATATCCTTTAACTGTTCTTGAAGTTCCTCATTCATCGGATCTGGTGCCAGTTCATATTTATTCCCTGCATCATCCACTGCCAGCATATATCTTAACCAGCCAGCGATTCCAAGAGGAATTGCTGTGAGCTTAGATGCATTCCCGAATCTCTTCACATATGCCTTTACAGTCTCTCCAAAACGGATTCCAACCATCTGGGATACATCCACAGCAAGACGAAGGTTGGTATCGCCAAGGTATTCATTTGGGAAACGATCGTTAAAAAGCTCATCCACAAATGCCTGTGGGGAAAGGATTCCAGGATCAGCAACTACCGGAAGTCCCTCACTATAGGCTACCATACGTGCCATTTTCATCATGTCTTCATTTGTATTCAGCATATGGGCAAAAAGGTCATATCCAAGAACCACGCCAAGAGGACCAGTTGCAGAATGAACCGGATTCAGACATACCGTTACTTTCATTCTCTCAGAAAGATTTACTGTATTTCTGTCTGCCATGTATACGCCGAAACCTTTTTCCAGAGCAGGACGTCCATTGGGGAAGCTGTCCTCGATTACAAGATACTGTGGTTTCTCAGCATTTACAAATGGTGCAATGTATGTTTTCTTACTTGTGATAACAGGCTGCATACTTTCTACGCCAAGCTTCTCAAGGTCGGCTGCGATCTGCTCACTGGGACGAGGTGTGATCTTATCGATCATGGTCCATGGGAAAGCAACCACTTTCTCATCACTTACATAGCTTACAAATCCATCATCTACAAATCCGGCTTTCTTCCATTCTTCTGTCATGGTCAGCACAGACTCACGAAGCTTCGCACCATTCTGGGAGCAATTATCCATGGATACAAGAGCGATCGGATATTCGCCTGCTTTATATCTCTCGTAGAGCATTGCCACCAGAACTGCCATGGCACCTGTGGCCTTATCCGGACCATTCTGGATATCAGCCTGTACAAATGGGAACCAGGTTCCGTCAGCTTTATGTAATGCATATCCTTTTTCCGTGATGGTAAAGGATGCCATCTGAAGGGATTTGCTGGTGAAAATTTCTTTCAGACGGTTCCACTGTTCCAAGTCTGAAGACTGAGCCTTTACAGCTTCTGCCAGAGCGCCCAGAACCTTATATTCACGGGTTCCGTCTCCATGAAGGATTACATTTAATCCAAGATTGTCATATGGTTCATAAATCTTATCCACTACATCATAGTCAAAGGTCTCCACACAGGTAATTCCTCTGTCCAGAATTTCGTCTTCCAGAAGTCCGTCTGCAATACCACCGATAAATACACGGAAAATATTGCCGATTCCAAAATGTACCCATACCGGAGCTTCTTTCGCTTTGGCAGATATTTTCTCCACATCATAACCTGGAAGCTGAATTCCTGCATTTTCCCATGCTTCATGCTCTTTGATTCCGTTTAATGTTAATTTCATGTTCTGTTCCTCCCTAATTTTCTTATTGTACAGATCTGATTCTCAATCCCAATCTGTTTTGTTGTTCTTTATGTTTCTTTTTGTTTTAACTTATGTGTATGTCTTAATTGTAAGTTGAGTATATATCTTTTCTTTTCAAAAATCCATTGACAGAAATCCTAATTTTTATTTCTAATTTTTGTATGGTTTTACCAGTAATTTTCTGCTTATTGCTTTTTTAACTGTTCTATACTAAAATGCAAGTAAGACTTAACATTATCTGATAAAGTAAAGATTACATGATTACTGTTCACTTCATAGTCTGCAATACAAGCTTTGTTACCAATGGACAGTAACATTACCTATTTGAATATTTATTAGCAGTCACTAACCTTATGTTGTACTAAAGACATAACCAGGAGACCATCATGAGTGAAAAAGGATTAACCACCATTGCTTTAAAGAAAATAAACCGTTCCAAAATTTACCAATACATTTACCGGAGCAAACTGACCTCAAAGCTACAGATCGTTCAAGATCTGCAGATGGGTCTGTCTACTGTCAGCCAGAATTTAAATCTTCTGGAAAATGAAGGGCTGATTGAGAAAAATGGTTACTTTGATTCCACCGGAGGACGAAAGGCCAATGCCATTCAGATTGTTTCGGATTTCAGAATTTCCATTGGTGTTGGAATATTAAAAAATATGTTTCATATCACCGCCATTGATCTGTACGGAAACACGGTCTATACGGATACAATTCCGCTTACCTACTCAAACACAGCTGTGTATTACCAGCAGATCACTGACAAAGTCAAGGACTTTATTGACAAAAACCAGTATCCGGAGAATAAAATTCTGGGGGTTTCCATCGCTACCCAGGGAATTACTTCCCCGGATAATACCACTGTTATCTACGGAAACATTATGAACAACACCGGTATGCGTCTAAAGGATTTTTCCAGGCATCTGCCTTATCCCTGCCATCTGGAACATGACTCCAAATCAGCTGCTTTTCTGGAATTGTGGAATCATCCGGAGCTTGACAGCGCTGTTGTCCTTTTATTGAATCGAAATCTTGGCGGTGCCATTATCACCAATCACCAGATTCACCAGGGACGTTCTATGCACAGCGGAACAATCGAGCATATATGTGTCAACCCTGACGGACCGCTTTGCTACTGCGGAAACCGGGGCTGTCTGGAAACCTATTGCTCTGCCAACTCCTTGGAACAGGCCAGCGGCATGACTATAAAGGAATTTTTTCCTCTTTTAAGAGAAAAAAAATCCCCCCAGCTTATACAAATCTGGGAGGATTATCTGAAACATCTGGCTTTTGCAATGAAAAACCTGAATCTGGTTATTGATGCACCAATCATTATCAGTGGATATCTGGCACCTTATTTTACGGAAGATGACACGGATTATCTGCTGCGGCAGATCAATTCCATGACTCCATTTGAGCTGAAAGAAGAACAGATTCTCGTGGGCACACATGGACAGTATACACCTGCGATCGGGGCTGCACTTTTTTATGTGAAGGAATTTATCCAGTCAGTTTGACACTAAAAAAGCTACTGTTCACTCTGTGACCAGCAACACGCTTCGGAATGCACAGAAATCATGCATTCGCATGATTTCGCGCCGAGGTTCTCGGTTTTTCTGTGAGCTTTGCTTACAAAAAACACCTCGCAGAATGTTACCAATAAACAGTAACCTAAAAAATCAATGCAAAATATGTAATTACACATTTTTCTTGACAAGATTTTATCCTCTTATTATAATTACCATCGTTAATTAACTGTGGTAATTATTTTTTTGTAAGGAGAAAGACCTATGGACATTGAACTTATCAAGCGGATGATGGATGCCTGTTATCAGGGCAAGCGGATCCGGGATATGCTGCCGCCTCTGCCAGATGGAGTTGCATCTTCTTATATTCAATATCTGGATATCATTGAAAAGCTGGAAAAGCAGGGAATCCAAGTGAAGGTATCAGATGTAAGTGATGCTCTTTCCCTCCCACGTCCCGGTGTAACCCGTACAGTGAAGGACATGGAAGCCAAAGGTTATGTGAAAAAGTTTGCATCTGCAGAGGACGGCCGGGTTACTTATCTTACTGTCACAGAAGCCGGAAAAGCTCTTTCGGAAAAGTACAATAAGCAGTACTTTACTATCCTGTCCGGTTATGTAGACAGTATCCCGGAAGAAGACATTCTATGTACCATTCGGACCATGGAGAAATTTTATAAGATTATGTGTGAAAGGAGAATCGACCTTGACAAATGAAAAGAATGATTTTACACAGGGAAGCATTCTGAAAAAGCTTGCCCTTTTTATGCTTCCGATTTTCGGGGCCCTTGTACTGCAGGCAGCATACGGTGCCGTAGACCTTCTAGTAGTTGGACGCTTCGGCTCTACATCCGGACTGTCTGCTGTTTCTACCGGAAGCCAGGTACTGAACCTTGTTACCTTTGTGGTGACACAGTTTGCTATGGGAATCACAGTCCTCATAGCCCGCTATCTTGGCGAAAAAAAGCCGGAACGAATTGGCTCTGTTATTGGCGGTGCTGCAGTTGTTTTTGCTGTCATTTCTGCCATACTTTTTATTGTAATGATTGTTTTCGCCCACCCTATTTCCGTGCTTATGCAGGCTCCTGCGGAGGCTGTTTCACTTACCACAAGCTATGTAAGAATCTGTGGAAGCGGCATCTTCTTCATTGTTGCCTATAACCTGCTTGCTGCTATTTTTCGTGGGCTGGGTGACAGTAAATCGCCGCTTTTATTCGTTCTGGTAGCCTGTATTGTAAATATTTTCGGAGATTTGTTTCTGGTTGCAGGGCTTCATCTGGATGCCGCCGGCGCAGCTCTCGCAACTGTTTTCGCACAGGCGGTCAGTGTAGTATGTGCAATCGTCATCCTGCTGAAAAAGGAGCTGCCCTTTTCCATCCAAAAATCCGACTTCCGTTTTAATTCCCAATGTAAACGCTTTCTGGGAATCGGGCTGCCTCTTGCTCTCCAGGAATTTCTTACCCAGCTGTCCTTCCTTGCACTTTGTGCATTTGTAAACAGATTGGGACTGGAAGCCTCCTCCGGATATGGGGTTGCCTGCAAAATTGTAAACTTTGCCATGCTGATTCCAAGCGCACTGATGCAGTCCATGGCATCCTTCGTTTCCCAGAATGTAGGAGCGGGAAAGCCGAAGCGTGCAAAGCAGTCCATGTTCACCGGAATCGGAGTCGGACTGCTATTCGGATGTTTGGTTTTTGTTCTGATTCTATTGAAGGGTGATGTACTTGCCAGTCTGTTCTCAACTGATGCAGCAGTTATCCAGAAAGGCTTTGAGTATCTGAAGGGCTTCGCGCCTGAAACAATTTTAACAGCAATTATGTTTAGTATGGTTGGTTATTTTAACGGAAATAATCAGACCTTATGGGTTATGTTTCAGGGATTGTTCCAGACACTTCTGGTGCGTCTTCCAATGTCATATTATATGAGCATTCAGCCTGCTGCCAGCCTGACAAAAATCGGTCTGGCAGCACCTGCCTCCACACTGGTAGGCATTTTGCTTAATGTAATTTTCTTTCTGTACTTCAACAAAAAAATCAATAACAGGCAATAAGTAAAAAAACAGTCCCCAACGCAGTCTGTAAAATGTACTGCGTTGGGGACTTATTTTGTGACGGGGTTATTCTTATTATACCCGTTCTGCTTTCTTTTCAGTTTCCGGTTTTTCCAAAAGCTTCTTAATACCCTGGATTGCAACCAGCACACCTAATATTAACAGTAATACTGCAAATATCAGCTGTAAAGAATTTCCAAGATCCAGACCTGTTGTTACAAATGCTTTGGAAAGCTTTACAATTGTCATTCCAAGTGCGGTAAAGGTAACTGCCATCATAAATACCATTGGTACCCAGAGCATCCAGCCCTGACGCTTGGTTTTCTTTAAGAATACTGCGCAGGCTACCAGTGCCAGTACAGATAACAGCTGATTTGCAGAACCAAACAGTGGCCAGATTTCTGCATATCCAACCTTGGTAAGCAGGTAAGCAAGTACAAGTGTAATGATGGTTGCAAAGTATTTGTTTGTTACCACTTTCTGGAATGGACTCATATTTTTCTCATCTGTGTCGGAATCAAGGAAAAATTCCTGGAAGGACAGACGTCCTACTCTGGCTACAGAATCAAGAGATGTAAGCGCAAATGCGGATACTGCAAGATTGATCAGAGTGAACACAAGGGAGTGAGGCAAACCGATCACAGAAAGGAAGTTTGCAATCGCACCTGCGAAAATCTGTGGCTGGGTGGTAAGTCCCTGTGCAGCTGCCTCTCCTTTTCCAAATGATGCAACTGCGATCAATGCGATGATTGCAAGCATACTTTCCATAAGCATTGCACCAAAGGAAACCGGCAGCATGTTCTTTTCATTTTTGATCTGCTTGGAAGCAGTACCGGAAGATACTAGGGAATGGAAGCCGGAAACTGCACCACAGGCGATTGTTACAAATAAGATTGGGAACATGTATTGTCCATCTACATTAAAGCTTGTAAATGCCTGAAGATTACATGCCGGGTTTGCTGCAAATACACCGATAACAGCGCCCACGATCATGAAAATCAGCAGATAGCTGTTCAGATAATCACGTGGCTGAAGCAGCGCCCATACAGGAGCTACACTGGCGATCAGAATATATACAAAGATAATAATGTGCCAGGTTCCAAGGCTTACATACATCGGGAACTGCAGTCCCAGCACAATTGCTGCAACCAACAGCACAATTGCAAAAGCAGTATTTACCCATTTATTGAACTTTGTGTATTTCAGGAAAAATCCAAGTCCAACAGCTTCAAAAATGAATAACATGGAAGTTGTCGCAACAGCTCCGTTTGCCACTACCTTTGTCACTTCTCCTGCATCATTTGTGGCAAATCCGTTAAAGGTTCCGGCTACAACATCTGCGAATGCCGCAACAACCAGAATACAGAACAGCCAGCAGAATAAAAGGAATAATTTTTTTCCAAGTTTTCCAATGTACGCTTCAATAATGTATCCGATTGTACGTCCTTTGTTCTTTACAGAGGCATACATAGATGCAAAGTCCTGAACTGCTCCAAAGAACACACCACCGATCAGGATCCAAAGAAGTACCGGAAGCCATCCAAAAATGGCTGCCTGGATTGGTCCGTTGATCGGGCCAGCACCGGCAATGGATGCGAACTGATGTCCAAATACTACATTGGTATCGGCCGGTACATAATCAACTCCATCCTCCATTTCGTAAGCCGGAGTTTTGGCTTTCGGGTCAATTCCCCATTTGTTCTGGAGGTAACGGCCATACAGAAGATAGGCGCCGCCCAGAACTACGATAGCGATTACCATCATCATAATTCCACTCATAATCTTTCTCCTCGTCTTTCATTTGTAGTCAAGTGGTTAATATATATAAAAAACGCCCTTGCTATCCAATGGATAACAAAGGCGGAATTTCCGTGGTACCACTTTGTATTATCGTATCTATTACTAAATACGACCACTCATTGCTGTCTGTATAAACAGCTTCTTCTGTAACGTGAAGACTACGTCCCAGCTTACTGAAATTAGTTATTATTTTTTCAGCGGGATGCTCCCAGGTGATACCACAAAATACCTTCTGCCGCCTCTCACCAGTCTGCGGCTCTCTGTGTTCCGGTTATCTTTTGTAATTTGTCCTGTTCAATGCATTTCTCTTTATCTAACTAAAGTTTTACTACTTTTTTTAGAAAATTGCAATACATTTTTTGTATATATTATACGATTTTATCAATCTGTTTTTGTGCATTTTCGCTGGCCGGTATCAGTATCTTCAGGTCAAACCAATTCTCCTTTGTATCAATGGAAACAGCGCCATCATATTTATTTACCGTATAGCGAATGCTTTTCAGTCCATAACCGTGGAATTCTTTGTCCCGCTTCGTTGTGATAAACGCTCCGCCCTGGTAATTCAGTTCGGTATCATAATAATTTTCAAACCGGAGAAGCAGAAAGTTTTTCTGTTTTGAGACACTGACGTGTATTAACCTTTTTTCTTTATCCGGAATCTTCAATTCACATTCAATGGCATTATCCAATGCGTTTCCAAAAATACTGCAGATATCCATAACCTCCATAAAATCCAGCAAGGTTCCATCTGCAACGCAGGTAAAGGTTATGTTATGCTTTGCGCAATAAAGGCTCTTGGTAGTCAGCACGGTATCCAGCACTTTATTTCCTGTTTTGTTCTGACTTTCATATTTCTTTATATCTGCTTCCATTTTATCCAGAAATGCTTCCCTTTTTCCAGGATCAGCTTCACTTCTTAACACAGCAATCTGATGCTTCAGATCATGATACTTATAATTAATCAGCTCAATGCTTTCTTTTGACTGCTTGTATTGCGCATACTGATTCTGAAGCACATTCTGTACCGCCTCCAGTTCTTTTCTCACCCGAAGCTCACAGCACTGTATCAAATGTGCATATAGAATTGCAATTCCTGCAACATCTACTATAGTACGGATATTCCCTATTTCAAAAGAATATCTGCCTGTAAATGGCGTGTTCACATTCACATAACTCATATTGCTGACAGCAAATACGGCAATACTGATCAGGAGTCCGGAAAAATATTCCCTTCTGGTGATTTCCATCTGTCCATCCTTTGGCAGATGAACATGGAGAATTTTGTACAAAATCACTGCAATCACACCATAGATCAGAAGAATTGCCATTCCCTGCTGCCACCAGGACATCCTTGCTTCTTTCCCTGCATAGCATAGGATCTGCCACCCGGCAGAAGCCATAAATTCGGCTGCTACAAAAGCAATCATTCCAAAATATGCCGCATCAGTCAGCCTGATCTCACAGCAGCAAAAAACAAAAGCAACCATCAGAAAAACCGCAAATATCATACAGGGGATCCAGAAAATCAGCCTTACCCCACCGGTAGAGATCAGAAATATGCTCTGTATTCCAAACGCACCTGCCACAAGACAGCCTGTTACAGCCGGTGAAAATCTTTTTTTGAAAGGCAAAATAAAAATCAGACAAGCCATCCACTCTGCAAGTGCCGTATAAAGTCTTGGAATATCGGGCAGATAATATTCTGTCATTTTATCACCTCTCCCCAATATCTGGTCAGGGCTTCCATGAAGACCTTTCTTCGTGCACGGCTCAATGTCAGATTTTCTCCCTTCACCAAAGCACATCCATCCTGGATCCGGTCCACATGCTGGAGGTTGATCAGATATCCCTTATTTCCACGGCAGAAATTCATCTCCGAAAGCTTTTCCTCCATCTCCTTCATTTTCCCTGTTGTTTCATAGTTTCCCAGTATGGTATGGAGTATCAGAGTATGTCCCTGACTTTCAATATAATAAATATTTGCAACATTGATTCTGACCATGCCGCCTTTCATATTCACCATGATGATCTTCGTTTTCCGCTTTTTCATCCGGCTGATAGCACGGTTAAGCCGCTGGGAAAATGCGAAATAGGACACCGGCTTCAGTACATAATCCAACGCATCCACTGCATATCCCCTGATCGCATATTGTGCCATATTCGTAATGAAAATGATCACAACCTCCGTGTCAATTTTACGGATTTCTTCAGCGGCAGACATTCCGTCCATAAATTTCATTTCCACATCCATCAGGATAATATCATACTGGGATTTATATTTATTTACAATCTGATCGCCATCTGAATAGACTGTAATGTCAAACATCTCTTTGTTCTCTTTTTCATATTGATGCAGAAACTGCTGAAGCTGCTTTGCATACAGTTCTTCATCTTCTACAATCGCAATGCTGATCATACCAGTCCTCCTTTTTTCCTGTTATTACAACTCCTTTCATAATAAATAATTTTCCCTCACTCTGCAAGACAAAAATCACATAAAAAAATCCCCCTTTTTTCTCTGAAACTTTTACAGATTCCTTGCTCTGCTTTTTCCAGATTTAAAAGGGGGACTTATGTCTCCAGATTACTGTTTAATTATTCGTTTACAGCCTGTTTTTTCTTTTTTCTCCAACGTACAATTACAATTGTATCAACTACAATAAGAACAACTGCAAGAATCACGTCAATCATTACAAACAGTTTTGTCATATTGGTCATTCCGCTTGCCGGATTTCCATCTGCATAATATCCGCTGTTTGCTACTGTATAAAGGATATTTTTGCAAGCCTGACGCATTGCAAGAACTGCTGTTGCGCTCTCATCTGTCAGTTTGTTGGACTCTGCACTGTTAAATCCAAGCATCAGATCATTTCCGTTTCTGATACAATGATCGGTGATCATGTAACCATAGGAACCGTCATAATCGGTTTCTACCATTCCAACGAATCCCCATTCTCCACGGAGCACGTTGTTCAAAAGCTCGTTGTTTGCACAGCTTGGCACTGTACCGATCCAGTTGAAGGAGGACATAACTGCCATTGCTTTTCCTTCAAAGCCCTTTGTTGCAAGCTCAAATGCTTTCAGATATCCTTCACGGATGGTCTGCTCAGAAGCAAATGTGAGAAGGAAGGAGCATCTGTTTGTTTCCTGATCATTTAATGCAAAATGCTTCATGTATGGATAAACACCCTTGGTGGCTGCTCCATTCATTTCATTTGCTGCCATGTATCCGGACAACAGACTGTCTTCTGAATAATACTCGAAGTTACGTCCTGCAAACGCTGTACGGTGGATGTTCATAGCGGGTCCGTACCATCCGTAGTTGTCAGCATCTACATATTCCTGTCCCATAGAAACGCCGATTTCATTTGCAAGTTCTTTGTTCCAGGTCTGAGCCATAAGAACTTCAGATGGATAAGCAGTTCCATATGCCTTTGTGATGAAGTTGTTTAATCCTGCAGGTCCATCACAGTCAGATGTGGCAATTTTACCTACTGATTTGATTTCTGCAGTCTGCCATCCACCAACATTGATCAGAGTAGTCATATCTTCAAAGCTAAGCTGGTCTAACAGCTTATCCCAGTCTGCATCGTCATAATCTTTTCCGGTAAGGTCAGCAAGCTGAAGTCCGTTGTCTGCTCCCATTTCCGGCATTTCATCAGAATCATTGTTATATTTGGTTCCATCATAAATACCAAATACATTCTCTTCTACGGCTGCTCTTGTCTCGTCGCTCATTACATAAGCATCCTCTTCCGGCACACCGCATGCTTTGTCATAATTTGCAAAACCGTCCTCACGGGAAAGCTGCTCAAAGTCGCCTCTCGCATAATCCTCAAACTGGTTTGTTGCAACAGTTTTGTCAGAAGAGCGACCATCTTTGCTGTAATCAATATCTTCATCAACGGTGAACTTCTCTTCACCAAGAACTGTATGAGAGTCTGAACGAAGAGAAATTGTGTATTCGCCAGCCTCTAAGATATAACCGCCTCCGGAGATCTTAATACCTTCAGAATCATAGGAAGCCATATCTTCTTTGTTGATGGTAAAGGATTTTGTCTGTGATTCTCCCGGCTCAATAGAATCTGTTTTCTCAAAAGCGATCAGGTTTGCTGCTGCTTTCTCAATTCCACCGTTTGTGTAAGGTGCTGTGTAATAAATTTCCACAACATCTTTTCCAGCAACAGAGCCTGTGTTCTCTACTGTTACATCAAAGGTGACGGTATCTCCGTTATCCTTGAAATTCTCAATCTGTTTGTCAAAGGTTGTGTAGCTGAGTCCATATCCAAATGGATACTGTACCATATCCTCATACTTGATAAGACCCTCTTCAGCTGCTGTTTCATAGAATTTATATCCTACATAAATTCCTTCTGCATAGTTTACAAATCCCATGCTTCCTTCGTAAGCCGGATCATTTGCTGCGATCTGCTCTTTCAGATCTTCTACGTTTGTATAAGCATTCAGACCCATATTGTTGTAGTATGGAGTCTCTGTCAGATCCTTTACAAAGGTATCTACTGTTTTTCCAGATGGGTTTACAGAACCATTGATGATCTCGCCCAGTGCTTCGAAGCCTGTTGCACCTGCTCCAGGAGCAAAGATAACAGCACCGATCTGCTCATATTTGTCAACCCAGTCCAGTTCCATTGCATTATTTGCATTTACAACTACAATAACATTATCAAACTGGGAGCATACTGTATCCAGCATATCTTCCTCTGTGTTGGAAAGCTCGAGATAGCTTTCTCCCTCATCGAAGTCATCATAGTCTCCATTGTTTGTGTAGCTTCCTTTTACATATCCGTAATTATCCGGGGAAACCGATACTTCCTCTGCCATCTTTGCATAGCTTCCATCAATTACAGACTTCATATCGGTTGGAAGGTCTGCACCCTCTCCACCGGAACGTCCAATTACAACTACAGCTGTGTCAGAATACTCTTTTGCTTCGTCCATCAGGCTGTCTGTGTAATAATCCTTTGTCGGCTCAGGAAGTGTCCAGTCCTGCTGTGCCATAGCAATTGTAGGACGGTCAGCTCTGTAGTCAGTATACATCTTGGTAAGAGACTCGTTTGTCTCATATCCGGCATCCTTTAAGGACTGCAGGATACCGATTGCTGTGGAAGAATCAGAAGATCCTGATCCTGTTCCGCCAAACAGCGGGTTTGTAGAATCCCAGCCGAATACATTCAGTTTCTTTGTATCTGAGGAAAGAGGTAAGATACCATCGTTTTTCAGTAATACCATTCCTTCTTCAGCAACCTTCTGAATGGTTGCACGGCTCTGGTCTGTAGTCTCTTGTGCAAGTACTACTTTCTTTGCGTTTAAAACACTTGATACGTTGTTGTACATCGGTCCGTAGCAGATTACATTTACAAGCACTGCAACAATTGCAATAAATGCAATGGCAGCCTGCCAGCGGATCACATGGCGGAATCCCTTTTTGGCTTTATGAGCCACAACCATTACTACGATCATCACAACAAGTAAAGCAAAGATTGCGATAACGTAGCCGATCAGCTTCTCAATATAGGATGTAAGGTCAGCCTGACTTACACCGAGACTGCTGAAAACCGGGCTCAGTAAGTTTACTAAAAATCCTGTCATAATCATTTCCTCCCTTTGTTATTTGCAGGAGCATTTTATCATATTTCAGCAGATTCTGCTGTATTTTACATAAACGGTTCTTTTTTTACATAAACGGTTCTTTTTTTTACATAAACAGTAGTTTTTATGGCATTCGTTTTATTAATCCATTCGGAAACACTTGGTGTAAAAGTCAATAATCCGACCTGCTTTTTAAAATGTTCAGATTGGAACACTTTAAATTGCTACATCTTGTACATTAATTATCCTATTCTGGCAGGCTACTTTCCAAACAGAGTCGTCCCCACCCGATTAAGTCATTTGGCAACTTTTCCGATCCTTGCAAGGCTTTTGCACCACGACGGAGATAGGCTTTTAGTTTTTCGCCATAGAGGTAGGGATCGTTTCGGCGGGTGATTCCCCATTCCATAAGGAGGGCGGCTGCACCGGTAACGAAAGGCGTGGAAAAGGAGGTGCCAGTGAAGGATGCATAGCCTCCACCAGAGCGGGGAGCATAGATATCAACACCGGGAGCGACAAGGTCGGGTTTTGGATAGGGGAGGGCACGACAGCCGCGGCCAGAGAAATCGGCATAGGTGTTTTGGCGGGCATCGTAGGCGCCGACACTGATTACGCGCCTGGCAGTGGCAGGGATTGTGAGGGTTCCCTGAGGACGTGGAAGATAGAAGGCTGTGCCTGGGTTTAGCGTTTTGCCACCTGGAAGCCACAGGAAATATTCCCCGTTTTTTATATTTCTTGCTGCTAAGATTATTTTCCACACACCGCTGTCTACATAGGGGGTTTTCTCATCCTGCGGCAGAAAATCCACATAAATCTCCTGCGTCACATGATACGGTGCCGGTTTTCCATAGTAGATCAGAAGTTTCGTATTTCCCGCCTGCCAACGCTGGGCGCCCAGTGTTTCAAAAAGTGGACCAACACGCTCCCCGGCTGGATGTTCCAGATAAATTTCCATCTCATCTTCGTAATTTTTCCAAAGCTGCACATTTAAGGTAGGCTCAAAGGCACCAACACCAAGTTCAATTTCCTGGATTTCACCTGGCGAAAGCATGCCTCCGGTATGCAGAGCATCATTTCCATTGTTGCCCATTCCTACACAGATCACATTTTTCCCCATGCCGGACACATTGTCCAGGTAAGTTTCCAGCAGAGAATCGCCTCTGTGTGAGCCATAATTATTTCCAAAGCTTAAATTGATCGCAATTGATCTTCCAAGCCGTATGGCCTGCCGAACCAGATAATCCACGCCTTGCATCAGCTCTGTAGTTCTTGGAAAAGAATCCTGTCTTGGAATTCCCATTTTTACAACCAGAAGGTCACTTTCATATGCCACACCCCGGTTCACTGCCCCACGGGAAAAATCGCTGCCAGCTGCCACTCCAAGCACAGCGGTTCCATGACCGCTTACATCTTCAGACGGAACAAGGCGCCGTCCCTCCTGCACAGAAAGGGACAACGCCTCATTGATTTCCTCGTTAGTATATTCAGTTCCTGTTGCATAGCCTTCCGGGGGATTACCGGGAATGCTCTGATCCCACAAACGCAGAATCCTGGACTTTCCATCTGCTGTGAAAAATGCAGGATGCCTGTAATCCACCCCGGAATCCACAATTCCGATCAACACGCCGTGCCCTGTCAGCCGTAGATTTCCCGGCTCATCGCGCTGTACCTGGGTAATACAGCTTGCCTCTTTCGAAAAAAGATCTTCGAAATACAAACGGGTGGGCTTTTCTATAAATTCTATCTGGGGACGCCGAGAATATTCATCCAGCATACTTTCAGGAAGCGTCACAATGGCATACCTGCCAAGGAGAGGGACCACGGAGATTTCGGGTCCACCAAGCAACACCTTAACAGAATCACCCATTTCACTATACTTCACAATAATTTCCCACTTTCGTGTCTGCTTCTCATACCCCACATTCAGATTCCGGGATTTCTCTCTTTCCTCTTCTGTAGCATCCATTGCAAGGTTTAAAAGATTATCCAGCTTCTGATCTGGCATATTCCCTCCATTTTGCAGCATATGCATACACAGAATATACTTATCTTTAATTTACGCCAACCCGTTTTAAATAATGCCTCAGAGCCTTCTTATCAGATTGTAAAGCGGACATTCCAGGTCCGCTTTGCTACTTGCTCATGAACGCAGTTGCTTCGCGACCTGTCAGTGGGAGCTTTCAACTCCCACTGACATAAGCATCCCCCTTACCCACCGCTTAGTGCTCCGCGCACTTGAAGCGGGGGGGTAAGGGGGATGCTTATCTGCGTTCAAATACCAGTTATTTTTCCTCTACTTTCACCTTTTTCAGCAGAAAAACCATCACCAGCAACACAACTGGAAAAATCAGTCCTACGCCCATACCCACGCGGATGTTATCTCCTGCATTCTGTGTGACACGGCCAACGATTCCAGGGCCTATACTGCCTCCAAGATCTCCTGCCATGGCAAGAAGAGCGAACATGGCAGTTCCGCCTGCCGGGAATTTCTTAGAGGAAATACTGATGGTTCCAGGCCACATGATTCCAACGGAAAATCCGCAGACAATACAGCCGATCAGTCCTGCTGCCGGATTTGAGGACAGAGATGCAAGAAGATAGCAGAATACGCATAAAATTCCGGATCCTGCCATAAATTTCATCAAGTCCATTTTATCTCCGTATTTTCCAAAGATCACACGGCTGATTCCCATCGTAATGGCAAACATGCAGGGGCCGGCCAGGTCTCCGATGGTCTTTGACAGTCCAAGTGCCGCCTCTGCATAGGCAGATGCCCACTGGGACATGGACAGCTCTGATGCCCCTGAACACACCATCAGACACACGGCAATCCAGAATACAGGCTTACGAAACAGTTCCCTGATCTTCATGCCTTCCCCTTCATCCACCAGATGTTCGATGGGACAGGTGGCAAAGTTGTAAACATTAACTGCCGGAACGATTGCCCACAAAACTGCCAGCCACTTCCAGCTGTCCATTCCAAAAACTGCGAAAAACAGGGTGGAAACTGCAATGGTTCCCACAGAGCCCCAGCAGTAGAAGGAATGAAGAAGACTCATGGTCGCCTCTTTATTTTTGAAAGGACATGCTTCCATAATAGGACTGCAAAGCACTTCAATCAGTCCGCTTCCAACAGCATAAACAATAACACTGATGATAATTCCCACAAAAGGATCTGGCAAAAGCTCCGGAAGAAATGCCAGCCCCACCAGTCCTAAAGCGGAACTGATCTCAGAGGTCACAATGCACACGCGATATCCGATTTTGTCCACAAATCGGGCACAAAACAAATCAACCAGCAGCTGGGTAAAGAAAAAGCAGGTGGAGATCAGTGCAATATTTCCAAGGGAAATATGATAATCTGTGTGAAATTTCAGAAACAGCAAAGGTGCAAAATTCGCTGCTATGGCCTGGGTGATAAAGCCCATATAACAGGCTCGTTTGGTTTTCTGGTAATTTTGCATGATTGGTTCTCCTTTTTTCTTCTTTAAAGAAGATTTTTGTCTTATTGGATTATATTATATTTGATTGTGTTTTTCATTGGATTATTTATGATTTTTATTGTATAATATCGTAAAAACAATAATTTTCTATTTTTCGGGGCACTTCTCAGAGCATGTTCGAAAAAGGTTTTCTGCAAAATATACCGCAAAGTGGAGCGAGCAGATTGCGGGAATGATTTTCAAACAGGCTCCAGGTCTCGATTTGAGGATAAACAAGACATGAAAGAAACCAACGTATATACAAAAATTATTACCGATGAAAATTTAATGGAGACCATTCCCCACGGAAGCCAGGACTATCCCTTTCGCTACTATTATGAGCATTTAGCCCAGTTTGATTTTAACTGCATAGACTGGCACTGGCATACGGAGCTGGAATTTGTGTATGTTCAATCCGGAACCGTAACTGTCTGGATTGGGGAAAAGCAACTGGAGCTGCCATCTGACAGCGGCATTTTTATTAATTCCAAATTCCTTCACCGTTTTTCCTCTCCTGTGGATGCTGTCATCCCAAACTTTCTCTGCATGCCCTCTTTCCTTGCAGCTACAGACAGCTATATTTACCAGAATTATGTGAAGCCTATCATTTCATCGAATATTCCTTTTTGGATTTTTCGCAGGGAGATTTCCTGGCAGGCCAGAGTTCTTGATCTTATGAAGCAGATTATTTCTGCGCAGACTTCCGGTTCTTCCTGCCATCTTCTGACCTCTGCCCTTATGCAGCAGCTCTGGCTGGAAATATACAAGCATACAGACCTTTCCACTATACCGGAAATCACTGGACAATTCTCTGTAAACCGCGCAAGACTCCAGCTGATGATGCAGTTTATTCACGAAAATTACAGAAGAAATCTTTCCCTGGATGAGATTGCTGCACAGTCTATGATCAGCAAAAGCTCTGCCTTAAATCTTTTTCGGAGCTATCTTCACATCACGCCGGTTAACTATCTAATAAACTATCGGCTGAAACAGGCTGCCCTCCTACTCTCCCATACAGAGAAAAAAGTCAGCACCATTTCAGCCGAAACCGGTTTTCACAATGTAGATTATTTTTGCAGAGCCTTCAAAAAACACTACCAGGTGACACCTGGAGAATATCGGAAAGAAAAGTGGGATAAATAGCTGTTATTTGTTAATTTTACATTCCGCATTCAATGCATTTACAACAGCTTCATACATCGGTTTCGCCTGCGGTGCAGCTCCAATCAGCTCTGCCAGTGTCATTCCATACACAAACTGGATCATCGAACCATCCAGCATTCCCGGTTCCATTTGATTGAACATTTCTACTGCAAGGGGTTCTGCCACAGTCTCACCAAGGGTGCTGTCCATACTGAAGCGCTCTGGCCTGTCTGCCTTTGCATTTAAAGTACTTTTGGAACTGCCTACGTTGAAAAAGCTGAAGGTTGCCATAGAAATATCATTCCTATAATGATTCATTTCTTTCACATCACCACGTAGCAATGCGCGTACAAATTCATTATATGGTACATTTTCGTCTGAAAACCAGTCTCTTATCATATTTTCAAACATCATTCGGACTTCCCGATTTGTAACACTTAAATATTTCCCTTTTGGATCAGGGAAATTATATCGTCACATAAAGATAATTGAACACCAGCTTTCTCTGATACTCATAATACTTCGCCTTTTTCTTGATCATCTCCATTACCGCACGGTCAACCTCATCTCCGCGGAGGTCGAAGGGATTGTAAGAATTGACATTATCCCGAATCCGAAGTATACATTCGCCATTGTTGTCCATTACTTTTACAGATACATAATATTTCTTATCTGTTTCGCCGATGCCAAATTTCATAATGTTCAGAAGCAGTTCTTCCACGATCAGATGAATAAAAAACGACTGCTTAAAATCCAAGTTCCATTCATCACACAACCCTTCCAGATTCTGGGACATTTTTTCCATGCTGCCTTCCTCGATGGGATAATATTCCTCAAAAACCCGGTTGGTAAAACTGTATTTTTCTTTTATGTAATCTTTTATTTTTCCAAATATCTGTATTGCCAAAACCAGCAGCAGGCAAATTCCCTCACTTATCACATACACAAGCGCAAGCCCTACAATACCCTTTTTCTCAATCAGCAAAAATCCGGCCACCAGCATGAGAATGAAGTTGCGTAAAACAGATAACCCGGAAGCATACCTTGTCTTTCCTATTGTTTGCCAGAAAGATGTAGTTACCACATTCACTCCTGCCAGAGCCACACTTAATGCGTAAATACGAAACGCCACTGTTGCTGTTTCCAATGCCTGGCCATCATTCAGACCAAAGAAAACCAGAATATTCTTTGCGCCGGCAGCAAAAAACAATGCCATAAGCATTCCTGCAGCTGCAACGATCCGCAGTCCATCGTGGTACACTGCCAGCATTCCTTTCCAGTCCTTCTCACCGCCTAAAATAGAGATAACCGTTGAGGCTGCAGCTCCGGCTCCGTCAAACATGGCTCCCGGAATAGTGCTCATGGTATAAATAACGCCAAATACAGCCACAGAAAAAGTGCCATTTTCAAAATTTTCCTTTAACAGCATGGTATTAAACACCAGCATAACCACTGCCTGAAAAATAAATGCAGAGCCTACGCCAAATCCATTTTCCACATATTCTTTGATCTGATTCCAGGTGGGAATGTGAAAATGAAAGCTTAAAAGCGCCTGCTTGTTCCAAAAATGAGTAAGCAGAATCAGAGTTCCTACTGTTTCCGCAATACATAAAGACGCCGAAGCCCCAACAAGTCCCCAGTTCAGCACTTTCATAAACAGCAGATCCAGGCTTAAATTTGTGACAATAACGCCAGCTGAAGAAATGGCAGCCAGCTTTGGTGCGCCGTCTGTACGCACTGCTATGGAAAGAATATTATACACTACATAAATCGGGGCAAAAGCAAATACCACAGTCAGATACTGCAGGGCCTGTGGCAAAAGCTCCGGTGTGGCACCAAGCAGACTGCATAATGCGCTGCGAAATACGAGAGATACTGCTGCGAAAAGCACACCTGTTATCAGGCCTGCACTTAATACGGAGCCGAAAACCCGATTTGCACCTTTCAGATCTGCTTCACCAAGTTTTTTCCCAATTAAGACGCCTGCACCGCCGCCTAGGGTGATTCCCATAAGTAAATAAAGCAGAAATACCGGTGTAGCAATGTTCGCCACAGCCAATCCGGTACTGCCTATAAAATTTCCTACCAAGGTTGCGTCCACAAGGGTGGATACGGTAACCCCAAGAGAAGAGCATACTCCCCAGAATAAAAAGGTTCTGTATGCACTTTTGGCATAGTTTGTTTCCATATAATTTTCCTCCTGCCCCATCATTTTCCAATAATAAAATTATATCGTTTCTTTCCCCTTAAAACAATTCTATTTTTATTTCTATTGCGTCATAATTTCCAATTACGAAACAAAACGGGCAAGTTCTCTTCAAATTACAAAAAAAACGAGCCATCCTCCACAAACGCAGATTCCTGCGTTCATGTTTCAGACGGCCCGTGTAATTTTAATTTTCAGATTTCAGCTGCTTTTCGCAGATCCGAATTTCAGATTTCAGCTATTTCCAGCAAATTCGAAATTCAGATTTCAGCTAATTCCAACAGTTCCGAAATTTAGATTTCGGCTAATTTCAGCAGATCCGGAATCTTGGACTCCCAGCCAAGTGCCATGATATGAACACCCTGGCAGTATGGCTTACACTCTTTGATAATACGTGCAGCGATCTCAACACCGGTAATTCCAGCTTTTGTCTTTTCTTTGTCAGCCTTCAGCTCCTCGATCATCTCATCCGGAACATGAATGCCGGCAACGTTATTATTCATGAATTTCGCCATTCCAGCGGATTTCGGAATAATAATTCCAACCTGTACAGGTTTTCCGAACTGTTTTGCTTTTTCCATAAATTTGATAAATTTCTCCGGCTCAAATACAGCCTGTGTCTGGAAATAGTCAGCGCCTGCTGCAACCTTTCTCTCCATCTTCGCAAGCTGTGCATCAACAGAATCACTGCATGGAGACACGACAGCACCCTTGGAGAATTTCGGAGGCTCTCCAACAAGCTGGTTTCCGCCAAGATCCACACCGGACTCCAGAAGCTTCACTGTGTGAAGAAGGGATACGGAATCAAGGTCGAAGACCGGTTTTGCCTGAGGATGATCGCCCATCTTAGTATGATCACCGGTAAGGCAGAGAATATTGTCAATACCGAACATAGCTGCGCTGAGAAGATCAGACTCCAGAGCGATACGGTTTCTGTCACGGCATGCAA
Source organism: Ruminococcus sp. 1001136sp1_2201st1_G3_2201SCRN_220225 (assembly GCF_040924365.1). Taxonomy (NCBI): domain Bacteria; kingdom Bacillati; phylum Bacillota; class Clostridia; order Eubacteriales; family Oscillospiraceae; genus Ruminococcus; species Ruminococcus sp. 1001136sp1_2201st1_G3_2201SCRN_220225. The sequence continues at coordinate 38,162 of NZ_JBCOME010000016.1, forward strand.
GCTGGAAAATGGGATTCATGCCTGCATCTTTAAGAACCTTACACATTGCAAGAGATCCAAGACGCATAACAGAAGACTGGTTATCTGTTACGTTAACTGCATGAACACCTGTAAGGTATGTTTTGGCTTCTTCTACCAGCTCATCTACATGGATTCCTTTCGGTGGTCCTACTTCTGCTGAAACTGCAAATTCACCACGATCGAATAATTCTTTCATTTTCATATTATATTTGCTCCAATCATTAAAAATTTAGGATTAACCTTTTATTTCACTTCATCATCTGTAGCAAAATTGTGGATCTGTGTCGGGCATTTCAGCACATCAAGGCGTCCAATCTCTTTCAGGCGTCTGTAAATACGTTCCCATCCACACTCCATTTCGCTGTCCACTTCGCATTTTCCATTCTTGGAACCGCCGCACTGGCCATTCACAAGGCTCTTGGAACATGCTGTGATCGGGCAGATTCCACCTGTCAGATTCAGATAACACTCACCGCACTGATCGCATTTATATTCTAATGGTGTCACTCCCTGGAAACCAGGTACCGGATATGTATCACAGGCAGCACAGACCATCTTATCTTCCAGATATTCAGAAATTGTCTGCACGCCAACACCACAGGAAAATACAAGAACCAGATCTGCTTCCTGAATTTTGCTCATATGTTTCTGAAGACGCAGCTCCATGTTCTCCGGATTACAAATATAATCAGTAGTCATAATTCCTGTCACATTTCCTTCAGCGGAAAGCTCCTTCTGAAGTTCAACAGCTTCTTTTTCCGGAAAATGAACCTCTTTACATCCATGACAGTTAATAATGAAAACTTTTTTTCCGGCTGTCAGTGATGTGATTGCTTCTTTTGCTTTTAACTGGGTAATCAACATATCACTTCATCCCCCTTACTGCATTTTTTCCGGCTTTAATACTGTCGATGATCGGAATCTTGGAAGAACAGATATACTGACAGCATCTGCACTCAACACAATCCATAACATTCATGTCCTTCATGCCCTGCCAGTTCTCGTCTTTGGCATATTTTACAAAGTACAGCGGAGACAGTTCCATCGGACAGACATCTACACAGCGTCCGCATTTGATACATGGCTGCTCTTTGGTCTCATCTGTATCAATTGCAATGATACCGTTGGAGCCTTTCATCATAGGTACATCCAGTGTATTCAGAGGGAATCCCATCATAGGTCCGCCCATCTTAACCAGAACATCCTCATCTGTAAATCCACCACAGTAGTCGATCAGCTCTCTTACGCTTGTACCAATTTTGATGATAAAGTTTCCAGGATTCTTGATCTTCTCACCTGTAACAGTTGCAACACGCTCAATCAGAGGCATTCCTGTCTGGATTGCGTCTGAAATTGCCTTTACTGTACTGATATTATCTACTACAACACCAACATCTGCCGGAAGACCGCCGCTTGGAACAATTCTGCCCATAACACGCTTGATCAGAGTTTTCTCAGCGCCCTGTGGGTATTTGGTTCTGGCAACAAATACTTCCATATCTCCGATATTGGCAACTTTTTCCTGCATTAATTCAATGGCATCCTGCTTGTTATCTTCAATAACAATGATACCCTTCTGGGCACCGGTTGTCTTAAGAACTGCTCGCAGACCAAAAATAATATCATCTGCATACTCAAGAAGTACTCTGTGATCTGCTGTCAAAAGCGGTTCACATTCGCATCCATTGAGAAGGATGGTATCAACTGGTTTCGCCGGTTTCAGCTTGACACAGGTCGGGAAACCTGCACCACCCATACCAACGATTCCTGCTTCACGAATGATATCAATGATTTCATCCTGAGTAAGCTTGTCAAGGTCTCCATGTGGCTGTACGGATTCGTGCAGAGTATTTTTTCCATCCGATTCAATAACAACAGCCATCACTTCACTGCCTCTTGTGCCGTGCATACGAGGTTCAACAGCAACTACCGTTCCGCTTACGCTGGAATGTACAGGAGCGCTGATAAATCCAGCAGCTTCGCCGATCTTCTGACCGACTTTTACAGTGTCACCAACCTGAACGATTGGATTCGCCGGAGCACCCAGATGCTGAGACATGGAAATTACAACCGTCTTCGGATCCGGGAACTTCTTAAGAGCAATGTGCTCACTGAATTCCTTGCGCTCTGACGGATGAACACCACCATAATAACCATCTAGTCTGTTTTCTCTGATTGATTTCACATAATCATTGATCACCTTGAAATTAACCTTGGAGAAATCACGAACCTGTACGGGCTGATTAAGGAATTCTTCCAGACGTCCCTGTTTCGCCAGTCTCTGGTAAATTTTCTCCCATGCACAGTCCTTATTGGGATCTACTTCGCACTTTCCATTCTTTGCTCCTCCACACTGACCATTCACAAGACTCTTGGAACAGTCAACGATGGGACAGACACCACCGGTAATATTCAGATAACACTGTGCACATGCATCACAGCTCTTCTTGGTAAGTGCCATGCCATGATGACCTCTGTAGTTAAGGGTATTGCTTGCAGCAACAACCGGCTTACCTGCCAGATCTGCAACAGTCTGAATACCAAGGCCACAGGAAATTACTACCACATTCTCTGTTCCTTCCGGAAGCAGGTCCTGCAATTTTCTTTCTGTGTGCATTTTATTGCATAAGAAATCAACTTTCGCATTACCTGTGACCGTCTTTCCCTGTTCTTTGGCAAACTTCAGGAATTCATCGCAATCCGGTTCCTCAACCGTCTCAAATTCCTTAAAGCACTTATTACAGGCAATCACAAACAGGTTGTCCTTGCCGTTCAGCACTGATGCAAGCTCATCACTGCTTTTCAGCTTGTACTTAGTATAATTTTCCAATTGCTCACCTTCCTTATAATAGAAATTATATTCTTATACTATCTGTTCTTATCCGTTCCCTCCACAAAAAAACTTATAAAAGCAGATAAATAAGTTACTGTTTTTCCTTTATAATTTAACACAAACTGACTATTTTATCCAGTCTTTGTGACTATTCTGCCTTCAAATTATCTACAAAAATTCTAAAAAGCCAAAAAAGACGTTCTCTTTCTTCGCCAGAAAAGAAAACGTCTCATTCTTTATAAACTATTTATCTGTTACCGCATTCTACGCATTACCGCCACATTCCCCGCCTTTTCCGAATGGTATAATACATACTGTTCTCCATGGCCATAACCTTCTGAAGAGGCACGCTTTTGAATACGGGCATTTTCATCTTGTATTTGATCCAGAAGAAGGAGTAAATACCAAGCATCAGGAAGGTAATGCCGGTTACCAGCCAGATCATGTTCCGCTCTACAGGATCTGTAGAAATATTCAGAATCATATATACTGTTCCACAGATTCCGATAATTGGGAAAAGAGGACCACAGGGAACCTTGAAGGAACGAGGTGCCTTTGGAAGTCTTTTTCGCAAAATCAGTACATCAATATGAGCCAGTATGTAAGAGATCATCCAGAAAACAGAGCCAACCAGGATCAGGAAGGAAATGGCATCTGATGAGCCATCACTGAGGGCTGCGAATACGAAAATAAATGCACTTACAAATACAACTCCGAAATACGGAACCCCATGTTTATTTGTTTTTGCAAAAACACGAGGCATCATGTTCATTTTCGCCATTCCCTGACAGATTCCTGCCAGACCGTTTACTGTAGAATTCTGGGTACTTACAACTGCGAGTGCCGAGACAAACGTCATCCACACTTTTCCCGCATTACCAAGAAGATTTCCACCATAAAGCAGGTGTGGTGCAGCGGAATTTTCCAGTTCCGCCCAGGGTGTATAGTTATGGAAACCAAGAACCATCACAGACTGCACCAGACAGATCAGGGCAAGTCCGATCATCATTCCAAGAGGGACATTTCTTCTGGCATTTTTCACATTCTTAGATACCGGTATTACATATTCCGCTCCGATAAACAGCCAGAATGCCACTGCTATGGTGGACACAACACCTTTAAAATCCGTAGCCATACTGTAAGGCTGATGCACCACTTCCCCAGTACCAAGTCCCAGCATACCGATCACTCCAAGGATCAGCATGGAACCGACCAGAAGAAATGCTACCAGATCCTGGATCTTGGCAAACATATCCACACCGTACAGGTTGGCTATCATAACCACTACTGTCATAATGAAGGTGTACATCAGGCTTGGAATCGGCAGATGAATGGTAGATGCCATAGCATAAGCAAAAATAGAAGCCTCAACACCTGATGACATGATATTGCAGATCAAGTATCCGCCTACCATAGAAATCAGTGTCGGAAAAGGTCCCATACAGGCCAGGGTATACTGAGCCAGACCTCCTGTGGTATTTGGCATCAGAGCATTCAGCTCAGAGAGCGATGCCACCGTGGTCATATTTAAAAGACAGGCAATCACCATCGCCCCGATAAATACCACACCAATACTTCCGGCTCCCTGTCCCAGAGAAACCAGACAACTGGTCGCAATAACAAGTCCCACTGAGATGGAAACCACACTTCGCAGTCCCAAAGTTCTGTCCTTTTCTTCCATCCTGAATCACTCTCCTTCATTACTGATCAAATATCGCGCTGCACCGGTCTGAGGGGAATAACGCTGGCGCTTTGTCTGAATAGCTTGCAGAAAGCCTTTTTCAAACACGCTCTATAGTGCATCGATTCCCTCATCGCCAGTTCTCACACGGATCACGTTTGTAATATCATAAACAAAAATCTTTCCGTCACCAATATGTCCTGTATAAAGCTCCTGTTTGATCAGCTCCACGATCTCCGGCACCCTGGACTTCTCTACAACCACCGCAATCTGCTGCTTCGGAAGCAGCTCCATCTCATAGTTTTCATCCACTTCATATTCCTTAGTGCCTTTCTCAATACCGCATCCCAGCACCTGTGTCACTGTCATTCCGCGAACGCCAGCCTTGCTCAAAGCAGATTTCAATCCGTTAAATTTTGACATTCCTGTGATAATCTCAATTCTTGATAATTCCATAACAATCATCCTCCAGCCAGATTAATATCTTTATCCTCTATTCCCGTTATCTTTCATCCTAAAATTGGAATTTTAAACTCTCTATTCTATTTTCCCCGCTGCTAAGTTCTTACTTCTGTCCTTCGCCGCCAGATACTTTTTATATTTCTCCGGTGTGGTCCCTGCAAAAGCCCGGAAATCCTTCAGCATATGAGACTGGTCATAATACCCGCAGTTCAGAGCCGTCTCCTCACTTCCCGCCTGCTCTGGCGACTTGGTAATTTCTCCCAGAAAAGCCTGAAAACGGATAAACCGCTCAAACTCTTTGGGCGAGATCCCATGGATTTCCTTAAACACTCTGCGGATGTAACACTCAGAATATCCTGTCTCACGGCTTAGCATCTGAATGGAAATATTTCCATCTGTAGCGTAAATCCTCTGCCGCATATATTCTTCCAGAACATGTGCAGAATCCTTTGAATGATTTCCCTGATTGCTAGAAAGATACTGCATCAGGATCTGCGCCCTCTGCTTCACATCCGCCGCCTCCGCCAGGCACTCCGTAAGTCCGCTTCCATACTCATTCCGGTCGATCTCCATGTCTGCATTTACCACTTCTTTTATGGAAAGAGATTTTGGCAAAATACATTTTCCTGGCAAAAATCTTGCCCCAAAATAATATCTACCATCATCAAACTCCCAGTTCTTTGCCTTCAGCACCGTTCCACCAACCAGAACTTTTACATCTTTTTCTCCAATTCCAAAAACAAGATCTGTGCTCCCATCTGGAACTGCCCGAAAATTCCCTGAGTTTCCATTTTTTACATTAAATTCATAAAAACTGGAAATTCCCATTCTTCTGTTCAATAATTCCTGATAATCTTCCGCATCCAGTGTCAGATAAGGCTGCACCGGGGTTACGATTTTCTTGTCTTCCATAGGCTCAGCTCCTGAAATTCACCGCTATGGAGCCTTTCCTCACGCCATCTCCGGTTTGTCCCACAGCGGTAATTTTATTCCGATGCCAAGCTTCACTGCATTGCGATAAACGGTTCCCCCCCAGGCAATGTCCTCAACTGGCATGCCTCCTACAGAATATACAATAATCTCGTCATCACTTGTTCTTCCCGGATGTCTCTTCTCAATAATGTCTGTAATGTCGATAATATCCTCTGCCTCAATTTTTCCATCATGCTTCAGGTCTGTGAACTTGGTTCCGATGATCTGAACCTGCGGATAGGTAGGATAAGGATACTCTTCCTCCCAGGCCTCATAAAGCTTGGAGTTATCTACCACCAGCTTACAGCCTGCAAGAAAATCATCGTCAAATCTTGCAGCTGACGGCATACTGATCAGCGCGCCCTTTTTGATCCAGTCTCCGTTAATATAAGGGAAGGAAGAAACATCATCGCGGACAGTTGTGGTAAAGCTGATGATATCACTGTCCTTTACTGCTTCCTCCACAGAATCACAGATCTCAATATTTTTGATCTGAGGTAGCTCCTCCCTGATAAACCTGGTAAAAGCATCCAGAGACCGCTGGCTTCTTCCCTTTATTTTTACCGTATCCAGGTTCGGGCAGACACTGACGAAAGCTGCCAGAGATGTTTTTCCCATAACACCAGGTCCGATAATGGACACTACCCTGGAGTCTTTACGCGCCAGATATTTCGCGCCAACTCCAGGAATTCCACCGGTACGGTAAGCGCTTACCAGATTTGCTGACATCAGCGCCAGTGGAGCACCAGTATCCTTATCGTTCAGCATCATCATAAGAATAGATCTGGGCAATCCCACTTTCTTGTTCTCTACATTGGAACCATACCATTTCATTCCAGCCATCTGATAACTGCCGCCCAGGTACGCCGGCATTGCCATAAATCTTCTGTCATCTGCATTCTTCGGCATTCCTGGAAACTGTGGATCATCCGGGAACATGATCATGCAGCCATGGGAATTATGATTAGCACCTCCCATTACATAGTCGCCTTTATATAATGTAATCAAAAGATCCTCCATCACATCCACGCAGGATTTCATATCCTTCACACCTGCTTTGATCATATCCGGTTCACTTAAATATAAAAAATCAATTTTAGCATCCATATCCATGTCTCCCTTCTGAGTCTGTAGCTGTCAAATATATACTCATCCAGGAGCCGCTTTATTTCGCTTGGCTTCGCTAGGATGGAGTATAGCACATCTTTTTATTTTTGTACACTAGCATTTTAACGTGTGAAATTTTTAGCTTATTTTAAATTGCGGCATGAAACCTATCATACCTGAACGCTGACAGATCCAACGTTGTCTCCTCTTCCAGTGCCGTCTCCGCCAGCAATTTTCCCACAATCGGTGAAATTCCAAATCCATGTCCGGTAAATGCACAGGCCACGATCAGCCCCGGTACCTCGTCCACATTTCCCAGAACCGGTACACCGTCAATGCAAACATCCTCATAACCAGCCCAGGTCCTTACAATCTTTGCATTTGCCAGCTTCGGGATATACTTCATAATTCCACGGCAGATACAAGGAGCTGTAATCCCCGAAGTCATATTATGTCCATTGTCCTTATTCACTGTTTCAAATCCGGAAGCTCCGCCGAATACAAAAGAGCCATGGTCTGTCTGGTGTCCGTAGAAATCTGCATCCGCAGTACCAAGCATCTGACCGAACATTTTCGGCTCTGCCTCTGTAACCAGCGCCTCGATCAGATCATTTGACATTGGAACATCAATTCCCACAGTACCAAGAAGCTTCCTGCTGGCATAACCAGCCGCCACAATTACCTTATCGCCCTCGTAAACGTTTTTCTGCGTAACAACCTTTCTCAGCTTTCCCTTCACCTTCTGAAGCTCCACAACTTCTTCCCCGGTGAAAAACTGAACGCCCAGTCTCCTTGCTGCCCTGTAATAGCCCAGAGTGGTCAGAAGAGGGTTTGCATGTCCGTCTGTAGCGCACCAGCTGGCTCCAATTACCTCATCACTTAAGAAAGGATTGATTTCCCGAACCTCTTTTCCATCGATCATTTTTACATCCAGCCCACAGGCAGTTGCCCGGTCTGTAAGCCCCTGGAGGATTTCCATATGACGAGCTGTTTTTCCAAGCCGCAGGTTGCCCTCTTTGTGATATTCCACATTGATTCCCAGCTCCTCGGAAAGAACCGGCCACATATTTTTCACTGCATACATGGCAAGTGGCAGCTCCCTTGGATCTCGGCCTGACTGACGGACACCGCCTCCATTTCTGGCAGAACCACCATTTCCAATACTCTCATCACGGTCAAGGACGATTACGGAAGTCCCCTTTTTGGCCAGATAATAGGCTGCGGCACATCCAATTACGCCGCTTCCCACAATGATCACATCTGCTGTCTTACTCATCGTCCTCACCTTCCTTTGCGTAAATTTTCATCTCTAAGGGTCTCATAGGAGCTCTTGAGGTTGCCGGTTCCAGAAGTGCCGGGGAAACTCCAAGCTCTGCCGCCACGATCCTTTTTACCAGTTTGGCACAGGTCTGTCCCTGGCAAAGCCCCATTCCACAGCGTAGATATCTTCGGATTTCCGTGATGGTGAACATTCCATCATGAACTGCCCGTCTGATTTCTCCTTTTGTTACTTCCTCACATCTGCATATAATTCTGTCATCGTCAGGCTCCGGGACGTATTCTCCCAGCTGAACGGTTCTATCATAAATACTTTCCATCATACAATCCCTCCGCCTTATTTTGCTCTGTAAAATCTGGCCTTCATTGCCATATCTGCTGGAACCTTTATAGTAAGAAGATTGGTATGGTCAAAGGCTTTCACACTCTTTACCGATACCACCTCAGCCTCACAAACCGGCTGGCCGTTTCTTCCAAGTCCCAGTCCCTTTTCCCCTTTTTCCGGCAAAGGAAGAAATTCATAAGGAATGGTGACTGTGGCAAAACCAGGCTCAAAGGTTTCATCTACCAGGAAGATGGCCTGTCCTGAACAGGAGGCTACGCACATTCCGCAGCCAACACATGTGGCGTTTTCCTCCACAGCCGGAAGGGAGGTAATATGTGCCCCAATCTTAATGCAGTGCTTTGGACATGCATCCTGACAGGGGTTGCAGGGAATGTTCTGTGTGCACTCCATCACCGGATGAACACCAGCTCTGTGGGTAACACCTGGGAAACGCTCGATCTCCTCATCTGCCACATAGCCTTTTGTGAGAAGATTCATGGAAACATCGATTCCCTCTTCTGTCTTTTCAATCAGCCTGCCTCTGTTCTTAGGGGCAAACATGCCCTGGCGAAGTCCGTCAAGGGCTGCCTCATTTACCTTTGCCCCTTCTTCCAGTTCTGCCTCCTCTATGTAGCCAAGATATCTGGAAGCTGCAATTCCAGCAATTCTTCCCTCAATCATGGCGGAGCTTGCTTCCTCGATTCCGGATACATCGCCCGCTACGAAAATTCCTTTAATGGAGGTCTCCCCATACTCATCTACGATTGGCACCTGGCCACCGCGCTTCGGATTGTCTTCCATCTCACAGCCGGCCATTTTTAACAGCTGTGACATTGGGGAAAGACCAACTGCCAGACAAATGGTATCCACGTCGAAATGCTTTTCTGTTCCTGGAATAAACTGAAAATGATTGTCAACTTCCGCAATCGTTACACCTGTCACATGATCTTTTCCTTCTGCTTTCACAATGGTATGGGAAAGGTAAAATGGAACTCCCGTTCTGGCAACCTTTGCAGCATGTACGCCATAACCTCCGATTCTCGGTGCCGCGTCAACCAGTGCAACCACATCACAGCCACACTGTTTCAGCTGGAAGCTGACAACCAGACCAACATTTCCGCTTCCCAGCATCAGGATCCGGCTGCCAGGCTTTACACCGTGAAGGTTCATCATTGTCTGTGCTGCGCCTGCTCCGATCACACCCGGAAGAGTCCAGCCGTCGAAGGTAACCATATTTTCTGCAGCTCCTGTGGCAATAATAATGGCATCTCCTTTATAATGGAAAATTTCTTCTCCCTTTTTTACCACGATTTCTTTATCCTGATACATTCCAATGACTGTGGAATTCAGTTCTACATCAACACCTGCCTTGGCAGCCTCTGTAAGAAGCTCTTCTCCGATGACGAAGCCTCTGATCTTTGCCTTATGCTCTTTGGAACCGAAGAATTTATGGATCTGCTTAAACAGCTGTCCGCCAGGCTTTTCATTCTCATCAAATACAACTACCTTCAATCCTCTTTTTGCTGCCTCAATTGCTGCTGACAGACCAGACGGGCCTGCGCCAACTACGATCAAATCATATCTTTTCATCTTGTCTGTCCTCCTGTTTTCTGTTCCTCAAACGGTTCTGCCGATACACCATATTGTGTCTGAACCTTCATTCCTGCTTTCAGCGGGGTTACACAGGTTCTCACATTTGGAACTCCGTCCACAACCATAACACAGTCCGTGCAGCGTCCGATCGCACAAAAGATTCCTCGAGGCGTATGCTCCTTCTTCGTGTAACGGTGGATCAAAATTCCCGCCGCTTTTAATGCCGCTGCGATTGGTTCCCCTTCATACCCCTGAATCTTCTGACCATCATATGTGAAATTTACTAATCTTCCCTTCTGCGGTACTCCTAAAATCGGATGCTCTGTAATACGTGTACCCATGGTATTTCCCCCTTTTTGATAGACGGACAAATCTGCTGTCCGGGACTTTCATCGCCAAAAAGGCGCCTGCAAAATAAATTGCAGACGCCTTTGTCTTTTACGTTGTTGATTCTTTTTCTTAAGTTGTTCGTATTATAGTTTATGTAAATGGATATGTATTGTAAAAAACGATACCAGAGCATGTTTGAAATATTTCCAACACTATTTTTACAAAATCATCTACAGATATGTTATAATGGGAGTATCTGTTGAATATCGTTAAAAGAAATATTATGCTTCCATTCAGCATAGAACATTAAAGCATTAATGAAAAGATACTTACGAGGTGTAAAGCTTATGAAATACAGAGATGAGTTCCACATTGCATCCACTGCGATTCTGCTCAGTGTGGCCATGGTGGGAATTTCCGTAGTCGTTCCCAAAGAAAACAGAGTACCAACTGCCAAGACCACATTAACAGAGGCTCCTGAAACAGCTGCAGAAGCGGAAGCTGCACAGCAGGAAGAATTTCCAATTTACAGTCAGGACAGTAATTATGACGAGACTTACGATTACAGCCAGGGAGATAGTTCCTACGATAACAGCTATGATTCTTCTGGCGGTGATTCTTCAGGAAGCGACCAGATCACTTATCCTACTGAGGATTCTGGAGATAGCTCAGGAAGTGACACTTCCGATATTCCGGATTATACAGAAGATACCTCCGATGATTCCGGACAAGATAACGATGAGAACTGGGATTATATTGATAATGGAGATGGTTCTGGTTCCGATAACGGAGGAAACTATACGGAGGATACCTCCGATCAGGATATTGAATACTATGAATAAAAAGAATCCTGCCCGGCAGGGCTTGGAAATTCCAACAGAATTTCCTGCTACATAATAAAATCCCCGGATTTCCGGGGATTTTATTATTATCTGATCTTATTCAAAAATCCAAATGGTTCCTTATCTTCCAGAAAATGCATCAGCATATATGCCGTCATGATCGCTACATTCTCTTCCTTCAGAATCCGCTTCACTTCCTCGCGGTCCGCCAGAATCACTTCAATCTCTTCCGTATCTTCCTGTGCCTTGGAACTGATTTCGCCGCTGGCATATCCATATACAGTCGCACAAGACTCGTCTGTCATTCCTACAGTAGTGAAATAAGGCTTCTGGTAAGCTTCTGCTACCGGAATGGGATCAAGCTTCAGTCCGGTTTCCTCGTACATTTCACGAATTGCGCCTTCATGGTAATTCTCATCCGGCTCTACCAGACCAGCTGGAAATTCATAAATATAATCGCCTAATGTATAACGATATTGGCGAATCAACACCACTTTGTCATGTTTTTCGCCATAAATGCTATAAATGATCACACCGTCCGGATTGTTCTTATGTGTCACCATTTTCAAGCTGTCTACATCTTTTGCACGGGAAGACACAAAATAGTTTACCGGGGTATTGTGCACACTGGTGGCTTTTACATTATAAAGGTTTACATAACGATTATCTGTCTGTTTGGTAATGCTGTTGATTTTTCCCATAGGAACCTCTTTTCGTCAGTTCTTGCTGTTCTGGTCAGAGGTCTATCTAGATCTCACCAAGGAACAGAGAATCAGTCACCGCGAAGAATCACACGAATTCTTTTATAAATAAAGAACACGATCACTGAGGTTAATGTGTATTTGAATAAATTGAATGGTACAAGGATCATAATTGCAAAAGTAAGAAGGTTGGTTACACCGCTGTGTACTGCTGCACCCATTTCAATAAATGCCTGTACCGGCATTCCAAATGCCTTGCCGTATGCAGGAAGAAGTACAAATGCGTTTACAAAGCATGCAAGCACTGTGGTAAGAATTACACCAGCTGCCATACCTGCCACTGCATGTGTTCTTGTCTTCTTATGCTGATAACGATAGATCAGTCCGGCTGGAACTACATAAGAACAGCCAAAGAGGAAGTTTGCCACATCACCAACGCCTGCTGTCATAGTTCCCTTAGTTACCAGATGTACCAGAATCTTCACCAGTTCGATCAGTATACCTGCTACAGGTCCCATTGCAAAAGAACCGATCAGTGCTGGAATCTCAGAGAAATCCAACTGATAAAAGGACGGTGCCAGAAATGGCAGCGGTACCTCAAAATTCATCAACACACCTGCCACAGCGCCTAACATTGCTACCTGGGCAATGGTTCTGGTGCGGCTTCGCTCCATTACATTTCCATTTTTGATTACTTGTTCGCTCATACTCATTGCTCCTTAAATTATAATATTTAAAGAAAATTTCTGCAAGTATGGGATTAAAATGTTACCAGTAAACAGTAACGGTTACTGTTCACCAGTAACGTTAAAATCACCACATAAAAAGCCCCGAAATCTCTTCCGGGGCAATGAGCACGTACAAAAAAATCAACCGATCTAAATATTCTGCGCGTTCTTCTCTCATCCAGACTTTACTGTCGGTTTTGGAATTTCACCAAATCAGCCGCCAAAGCGGGTCGCGGACTATACCGCCGGTAGGGAATTTCGATTTCCAAGGATTTCGATCACCCTGCCCCGAAGAAATTTTCTTTTCATGGTGGATTATACAATAGAAATAGGATAATTTCAATAGGAAATCTATTTGTACATTTATTTCATATTTTCTATTATATATCTATTATCATTTGTCTTTATTTGCCTCCACAACATGCACATCCATCTGCGGATACGGAATAGAAATTCCGTTGGCATCAAAAGATTCTTTGATTTTCTCATTCAGCCGCCATTTGATCTTCCAGTATTTATCGGTGGGAACCCAGACGCGAAGCCCCATGACTACGGCGCTGTCAGCAAGTTCGTCTACAAAGACCAGCATGTCTTTGTCCGATTTGGTTCCGGGATCTTCCTGTAAAATGTGCTGCAAAAGCTTTTTTGCTTTCTTAATATCAGAATCATAGGAAATTCCCACTTTGATTTCCAGGTTACGCAAATTCTGCGCAGTTACATTGATAATGGTGCTGTTGGATAATTTTCCATTTGGAATGATTACATGCTTATTGTCAATGGTGATCAGGGTCGTATAGAACATCTCAACCTTATATACGGTTCCCTCCGTCCCACCAGCCTGATCCTGTATAATATAATCTCCTACCTGAAATGGCTTAAACAAAAGTAGCATAACGCCGCCAGACAGATTCTCCAGACCGCCCTGCAAAGCAAGACCAATGGTAACGCCGGCAGTTCCCAGAAGAGCTGCTACTGAAGATTCCTTCACACCGAAATTAGTAGCTATATTAAAAATCAGAATCAGATACAGCAAAAATTTTCCAAAAGAACAGATGAACTGGGCAACCCCCATGTCTATGCCGGCCTTTTCCATGGAACGCTTCGCAACTTTCAGCAGCCACTTGATCAGCTTTGTTCCCACATAAAAAGCTACAATAGAAAGAACCACTTTCATTCCGAAGCTGATCAAATCCGGAATATGACCGTTAAAGTAAGCCTTGATCTGATCCCAGTTGGAGCTTACTTTATCCACTGTTTCCTGGACAGTCTCCTGAACTGCATTCTCTATAACCTGTCCTTCCAAATTCCCATCTCCTTTTTTCAGTCCTTTCCCGTAAACAATTCTGTTTCTTGCTATCCAAAAACAATTTCGTCCTGTTTTCCACCGGAAATTCATTTTGGAAACAAATTATCCACCGTCTACTGCAAGACTCTCCACAGTATCAACTGCGCTGCCAGAATTAACGGCACACCCAGACGGAATTTCCATTTTCTGATTTTATGATGAAAAAATTGCATTCCAAGAAGAGCTCCAGCGGAACCGCCAATGGCAGCCACCGCAAGAAGCTGGGCTTCCGGGATGCGCCACTGTTTCCGGATGGCTTTCTGTTTATCGATGCCATACATCCCGAATGCTGCAATATTAACGAAAACCAGATATACAACAAGAATATTTTCTAACATTTTAATCCAACTCTCTAATTTCCCTGCCAAACACGCTATAAAGCGTGTTTGAAAAAGGCTTTCTACAAGGCAATGGCAAGAGAAATAATGTTTTCCCTCTTCTCTTTATTTATTTAATCCCTTCATAGAAAGGCTGATCCGGTTCTTCTTCTCATCCACACCGAGAACACGAACCTCCACAACATCTCCAACGCTTACAGCTTCCAACGGATGTTTGATAAATTTTTCACTCATCTGGGAAATATGAACAAGTCCGTCCTGATGAACTCCGATATCAACAAAAGCTCCGAAATCGATTACGTTGCGGACAGTTCCTTTCAGGATCATACCCTCTTTCAGATCCTTGATATCCAGTACATCTGTGCGGAGAATCGGCTTCGGCATCTCATCACGCGGATCTCGTGCCGGTTTCTCCAGCTCTTTTACAATATCCCGAAGAGTGATCTCTCCAATTTCCAGTTCATCAGCAGTCTTCTTGTAATCCCCGATCTGTCTGGAAAGTCCGGCAAGCTTGCCTCCTGCAATATCCTCAGCGGAATATCCCAGTTTCTCAAGAAGCCTGGAAGCCGCCTCATAGCTCTCCGGGTGAACGCTTGTCGCGTCAAGAGGATTGGAGCCGCCTGTAATACGCATGAAACCAGCGCACTGCTCGAATGCTTTCGGTCCAAGCTTCGCAACCTTCAGAAGATCTTTTCGGCTTGTGAAACGGCCATTCTCCTCACGGTAAATTACAATGTTCTTTGCAATAGCCTTGGAAACACCGGAAATATACTCAAGAAGGGAAGCAGAAGCAGTATTTAAATCCACACCTACTTTATTTACAGAATCCTCAACCACACCTGTCAGAGCCTCGCCAAGCTTCTTCTGGTTCATATCATGCTGATACTGCCCTACACCAATGGATTTCGGATCGATCTTAACCAGCTCAGCCAGAGGATCCTGCACACGTCTTGCAATGGAGGTAGCACTTCTCTGTCCTACATCAAAATTTGGGAATTCGTCTGTAGCAAGCTTGCTTGCAGAGTAAACAGAAGCACCTGCCTCATTTGTAATCACATACTGAACCTTCGCTTCCGGAATCTCCTTCAGCATATCAACAATAACCTGCTCAGACTCTCTGGAAGCAGTACCATTTCCAACAGAAATCAGGGAAATGCCATACTTCTTGATCATAGCTTCTACTGTATCCTTCGCAGCGCGAATCTTCTTCTCGTTAGTAGGAGCAGTTGGATAAACAACTGTGGTATCCAGAACTTTTCCAGTAGGATCTACAACGGCCAGCTTACAGCCTGTACGGAAGGCCGGATCCCATCCAAGGACAGTCTGTCCGGCGATTGGAGGCTGCATGAGAAGCTGCTCCAGATTTTTGCCAAATACTTTGATGGCTCCGTCCTCTGCCTTCTCAGTCAAGTCACTTCTGATCTCGCGCTCGATTGCAGGAGCGATCAGACGCTTGTAACTGTCCTCTGTCACTTCTTTCAGAATCGGTGTAGTAAATGGATTGTCTCGGGTGATCACCTGCTTCTCAAGGTAACGAAGAATATCTTCTTCTGGTGCAGCTACCTTGATAGTGAGGAATTTCTCTTTCTCACCACGGTTCAGCGCCAGCACACGATGTCCAGCCAGCTTCTTCACCGGCTCCTCAAACTCATAATACATCTCGTATACAGACTGTGCCTCCGGATCTTTTGCCGTAGAACTGATGGTTCCTTTTTTTGCAGTAAGATCACGGATGTGGATTCGATAATCTGCCTCATCGGAAATATGCTCTGCAATAATGTCCTTTGCACCAGCAATGGCATCTGCCACAGAAGCAACCTCTTTTTCCTCGGAAACAAAGGCTTCTGCTTCTTCCTCGATGGACTTGCCTGTCATCTGAAGCATAATAATATTTGCCAGCGGCTCCAGACCTTTTTCCTTGGCAATTGCTGCCCTGGTACGTCTCTTCGGACGGTACGGACGATAAAGATCCTCTACCACTACCAGTGTCTGTGCTGCCAGGATCTGTGCTTTCAGCTCTTCTGTCAGTTTTCCCTGGTCCTCAATGCTGGAAAGAACCTGATTCTTCTTGTCTTCCAGATTTCGAAGATAAGTCAGTCTCTCGTTCAGGTTACGAAGCTGCTCATCATTTAAGGTTCCAGTAGCTTCTTTTCTATATCGTGAAATAAAAGGGATGGTGTTTCCCTCATCGATCAATTTAACAGCAGCTTCTACCTGCCATTTCTGCACCCCAAGTTCCTGGGTGATTACCTGTAAAATATCCATTTTTTCAATCTCCTCTTGTTGCTTGTATTTCTAATTTCTGTAACCGTCATTATTTTCTGTATCATATCCGTTTCCAGAATCATTGGTCCAGTTATGAAAGCCGCCGTCAGCAGTTCCATCTCCTGGCAGTCTGTAGTCCAGTTCCCCATCCAGATCCCGATAAAATGCCACCATGGACATTTCCATATAAGGCATGATCCAGAAAAGTGCAATATAGAACGTGAACACAGATAATAACAAAAGCGGGATAAAGCTGAGATTCAGCTTCACATATCTCCAGATATTTCCCTTCATCAGCCTTGCGCTCTCTTTCAGTGCCTGGATTCCTCCAAGCTCTGTGTCATCCGCCATGAGAAAGTAGGTCATGGCAAATGGAAGGGAAATAAGAAAATTCAGCAAAGTGCTTACAGCCAGCAGTCCCAGAGTCATGGAAAGCCACTGGATCTGGGAATCCACAGTCAGTCCCGGATCTGTGGTAAAGCTCACATAATAGTAAGGGATTGCTGTGACCAGCTGGATCAGCGCCAGCACAAAGCCTGCAACGATCACCCTGTCTGGCTGGTTTTTGAAAAAGTAGCCCAGATCTCCCAGAGAAAACTCCTTTCCCCTGGAAATATTCAAAAGCATATACCCCAGACCAGCGGAAATGATCCCCACGATCAGTGACACCACCAGCATAAATACTTCACTGAGAACCAGATCCAGCGCGGATGTGCCAGAAAATAAATTGGTAGAAAGGATTGTTCCTAAAGTATTCAGACCATACACTGCCAGAAGCCCAAGGATCACAGTTCCAACATGTCCCTGCAATGCCTTTTTTGCCTGCAGTTTGATTTCCTTCGTACTTCTTTTTTTCATAATCATCATTCTCCTTTGCAGTGAAACAGCAGGCCGGGATTCTGATGCATCCCGGCCAGATATATTGCAGCACCATTTCGCTGTTTTCACTTTTTGCTCCATTAAGCCATGCCAGTTGTTCCCAATATAGCATTCTTCCATCTGACATCTGTAATTTTTTAATTACGCCGTTCTCTTGTTTCCCCAGAAAAACAGCGCTACCGTACCAGGACCTGTATGGCTTCCGATGGTAGTTCCGATGTTATTGATCTCAACCTTCCCATTTAATTTCGGGAAACGCTCTTCCACCAGCCTTGCCACTTCCCTGGCATCCTCTATACATGCGGACTGGGAAATATAACATTTCCCACTATAGTCAAGTCCGCCCTCAGCGTACTCTTCCATTTTGTCTACAACAGCCCGGATCACCTTTTTCTTGGTACGGATCTTAAATCTTGGGATCAGTTTTCCCTGATCATCCATATTCAGCAGCGGGCAGATATTCAGCATCGTGCCGAAAAAGCCGCTGGCCTTGGAAATACGGCCTCCTCTGATATAAAACGTAAGATCTGTGGAAAAAAACCAGTGATGCAGGTTCAGCTTGTGTTCCTCCGCCCAGGCATGAACCTCCTCAATGGGTCTGCCCTCATCCCGAAGGTCTGCAAGTTTATCCATAAAAAGCCCATATCCGGAGGATGCTCCCAGAGAATCCACCACCAGGATCTTACGCCCCGGATATTTTTCCTCCAGATCCGCTTTTGCAACGTTAGCTGAATTGATAACGCCAGAAATTCCTGAAGACAGGCAGACATGGAGCACATCTTTTCCCTCTTTCAGAAATCCTTCGAAATATTCTTCGAATTCATCTGCATTTACCTGGGAAGTCTTGGTGGATGCACCATCCTGCATGGCCTTATAAAATTGGTCAAATGGCATAGACTGTCCCAGATCATCTGCATATTCTTTTCCATTTAGTTCATAATGAAAGCAGATATAGGAAATATTTCTTTTCTCAAAATGTTCTTTCGTAAGGTCTGCTGTGGAACAGCAGCTGATCACATAGTCGCTCATATTTCCCTCCTGTTACTAATTTTGCAAAACCTCCAGATCGGGTTCTCCCTTATTCTGGAAGAATTTCATTTCTGTACGCAACACTTGCCACTGTATCCGGATCCTCATCCTTGTTAAACCAGAACTGTGCCCGGTTGTCAATCTTGGTATCTGCAGTCTTATAAATATTCAGGTAATCTCCGTCCTCATCACACGCATAGCCTTTTTCCTCTGCAGCTGCGATCAGGTCCGCCTTCTTCGCACCCAGGGTAAATCCACCGGAAAGAGTAAGGGTAAGAGCATCACTGTCGTAATTGCCTACCTCAAGCTCCCGTACAAAACAGTTCTCGATGGCAGTTGCATCCTGGGTAAAATTGTAAACACTGAAATGCACACTCTGGTTATTCTTCATCATGTCTACAAATTCCAGATCCCGGCCAGCCACATAAGCGCCATCTTCCACATCCTGAAGCTCCCAGCCATTCTCAAGGAATGCAGACACCGGAGCCGGAAGGGAATAAAGATCTCCGCAGAATTCCAACTGTGGAGCCAGCAGATCATCTCCCAGCTCAGTAGGAGCGGTATAGGAAGATACGATTTCTGGAACTTCCTCGCTTACACTTCCCTTGTCATATCCTTCTGGCTCTACGAAGTTACGCATATCTACCTGCTTCAGAGTATTGTCATCCTTATATACATAGAAATGAACTTCCTCGTAATAATCTTTCGAGTAGGAATACTTGGTATACAGGTCTCCCTCGTAAGTATCGCTTGGATCACCATAAGCAGCTTTGATATCATCAAAATTGGATTTTCCCATTACGATTCCGCCAGGCAGTTCTACAGGAGTAGCCGCCACATCAAAATCATAGCTTGCATCAATATCAATTCCTGCTACCAGACACTGGTTTAATGGCAGCTGGTTGATTCCAAGATTGATCACATCTACGGAAACGCGGTCGTCCCCTTTGTAAAAACTGATGGAACCATAGGAATTGGTTCCAACGCCCATCTCCGGGTCCTCGTTCTTGCCAAGTGTCCAGTCTGCTGCAAAATCCTGGTAATACATAGGGAACTGGTAAACCTTATCCCCGATCTTCACCTGAAAATCGTACAGGCTGTCGGACAGCTCTGTAACCGTTTCTGCACCAGCCTCAGGCTCATCAGCAGCCTCTCCTGCTGCCTCTGTAGTTTCGGCTTCCTGTGCCTCTGCATAAGCCGCGGACGGAACCGCACACAGGCACATTGCTGTAAAAAGCACTCCCAATACTTTTCTTTTCATACAGAAATTCCTCCTTAGAATGTATATTTGATCAGTCGGCAAGGCCGAAAGCATCGTGTACTGCATTCATAGCCCGGATTCCGTCTTTTTCGTTGATAAGGACGGTAATACGGATTTCAGATGTGGAGATCATATTAATGTTTACGCCTTCATTGTAAAGGCTCTCAAACATCTTGGCAGCCACGCCAGGATTGCTGAGCATACCGGAGCCAACAATGGAAAGCTTGGCGATATTGCGCTCAGAGTGAAGCTCCTTGAAGCCAAGGCGCTCCTGGCTCTCCTCCAGAGTGGCAACTGCATCATCCAGATCATCCTTATTTACGGTAAAAGAAATGTCCTTTGTTCCTGCACGTCCGATAGACTGCAGAATAACATCTACGTTAATATTTTTCTTTGCAAGGGTATCAAACACCTTAAATGCAACACCTGGCACATCACGAAGTCCCAACACCGCAATTCTTACAGCATCTGTATCCAGCGCAACACCGCTGATCAGCATTCTTTCCACGCTAACTACCTCCTTCACTACCGTTCCTTCACTGTTATTCAGGCTGGAGCGGACCACAAGGGGCACTCCGTATTTCTTCGCCATTTCCACAGAACGGTTGTGAAGTACACCCGCTCCTGACGTTGCCAGATCCAGCATCTCATCGTATGTGATTTCTTTCAGCTTTCTGGCATTTGGAACCTTACGCGGGTCGGCTGTGTAAACGCCGTCCACATCTGTATAGATCTCACAGGCATCTGCATGAAGTGCTGCTGCCAGTGCCACTGCAGTGGTATCAGAGCCGCCTCGTCCCAGAGTTGTGTAGTCATCGTATTTATCTACGCCCTGGAATCCGGTAACAATTACGATCCTGCGGGCATCCAGTTCCCGGCGGATACGCTCTGTATCGATTCTTTTTAATCTTGCATTCTGATGGCTGCTTGTGGTATGCATGGTCACCTGAAAGGCATTCAGGGAAACCGCCGGAACGCCCAGCTTGTGCATTACCATTGCCATCAGGGATACGGACATCTGCTCACCGATGGTAAGGAGCATATCCATCTCACGCTTCGGAGGCTTGTCGTCCATATCATGAGCCATACGGATCAGCTCATCTGTATATTTTCCCATGGCGGACAAAACCACCACCACGTCATTTCCTTTTTTATATTCTTCGATACAACGGTTGGCAACATTATACATTCTCTGTTTGTCCCCAACGGAAGTACCGCCGAATTTCTTAACTATCAGCATAGTTTTTCCTTTCACGCTGTCAGTTTTATTTTTATCTGCGCATACAGACAGTTTCGCGCAGCTGCCCATTACCTGAATAACTGCGGATTCATGTTATCAGTCTTTCACGCGGATCATGCCCAGAACATTCTCTCCAAGCGCTTTCACACGCTCTTTGTACTCGCCCTGTGTCATAAGTCTGGTAATAAAACCAAATTCTTCCGGAAGGGAATCCGGCTCGATCACAGCCTCAACCTTACCAAAAGCCTTATCCACTTCATCCAGGGAAGTATCCTTCACACGGACAAAGAAACGGCCTTCTACAGAATCCGGCTCCATCAGGGTCATCTCTTCATTGCTCCAGTTATTTGGAATGGTATCATGAAGATGCTTTGCAGCCTCCACAACGTCTGCTACAACTGCACTTGCAGTAGGAAGCTTGCCGGCTCCGCTTCCATAGAACATGGCATCGCCAAGCATGTTTCCATGTACAAAAATACTGTTGAACACTCCCTTTACGCCATAAAGAGGATTCTCCTGTCCTACAAGGAAAGGTGCTACAAGTGCGTAGAAGGAATCGTCTCCCAATTTCTTGCTTGTGCCAAGAAGCTTGATACTTCTGCCCATTTCTCTTGCGTATTCCATATCCTCTGGTGTGATCTTTGTAATTCCTTCTGTATAAACATTTTCAAAATTCAGGAATTTTCCATATGCCAGAGAGGAAAGAATGGCAATCTTACGGCATGCGTCCTGTCCTTCCACGTCAGCGGTAGGATCAGCCTCTGCGTAGCCTTTTCCCTGAGCCTCTTTCAGAACAGTATTGAAATCAGCGCCTTCTGTGATCATCTTATCCAGCATATAGTTAGTAGTTCCGTTCAGAATTCCGCTGACCTCATCGATCTCATCTGCGGTAAGAGAACCGTTGATGGCACGAATGATCGGGATTCCACCGCCACAGCTTGCCTCGAAAAGGAAGTTGATCTTTTTCTCTTTTGCAATTTCCATAAGCTCAGGACCGTATTGGGCAACCAGAGCTTTATTTGAGGTACACACACTCTTGCCGGCTTCAAGTGCTCTTTTTGTA
Source organism: Ruminococcus sp. 1001136sp1_2201st1_G3_2201SCRN_220225 (assembly GCF_040924365.1). Lineage (NCBI taxonomy): Bacteria > Bacillati > Bacillota > Clostridia > Eubacteriales > Oscillospiraceae > Ruminococcus > Ruminococcus sp. 1001136sp1_2201st1_G3_2201SCRN_220225. Next base: position 60,455 of record NZ_JBCOME010000016.1, read on the forward strand.
AAAGTATAGGCAGCACCGGTTCCTCCCATTACTTCTACTACAATTTTAACTTCCGGATCGTTTACGATCTGCTCAAAGTCATGAACAAGAATCTCTTCTACCGGATCTCCAGGGAACTCACGAAGATCCAGTACATATTTGATCTTAATCTCTTCCCCGGCTCTTTTGTTAATCAATTCATGATTGGTGCGGATGACTTCTACTACACCGCTTCCAACTGTGCCATATCCTAACACTGCAATATTTATCATCTGTCCGTTACTCCCTGCCTAAAATTTTTAAATAATGGATTCCTTCCATCTGTTCAATGTCATCCACCATTGCCTCAGCATCCCCTTCTCCCTGAAGGATCTGCACACTTAAGGTAAGAGTGGCAATACCACTGATGGGAATACTCTGATGTATGGTCAGAATATTGCCATGGTTTTCTGCAATAGCCCGAAGAACATTGGATAAAATTCCCGGCTCATCATCCATCTGTATAATAAATGTGATGGTCTTTCCCTTGGCTTCCTCGTGGAAGGGAAAAATATCATCTTTATATTTATAGAAAGAGCTTCGGCTGATTCCCACAGCGTCTGCAGCTTCCTGAACCGTAGCTGCCCGCTTTGATTCCAGAAGCTTCTTCGCTGCAACTACATTCAGAAGCACCTCTGGCACAGCCCGCTCTTTTACTACAAAATATTTATTCTTATCTGTTGTCTTTGGCATCCTGCATTTCCTTCCACTTTCACTGCGCCCTGCAAATCTCTGCCATTACAGCCGCTGTATCCAGACATAATCCGGAAGCTGGTACCGTTCCCTTCGTGAACAGCAGCATGCTTTTATTGCTGTTCTGCAGGTCTCTTCGCAAGTGCGATCCATTTCAAATATGCATTAATAAAGATATCAATGGCACCATCCATAACTGCATCTACATTTCCGGTTTCTTCATTGGTACGGTGATCTTTGACCATGGTATATGGCTGCATAACGTAGGAACGGATCTGGTTGCCCCAGCCGATATCCGTTACTTCACCTCGGATTCCGGAAAGCTTGGCTTCTGCCTCCTGCTGTTTCAGAAGATATAACTTCGCCTTCAGCATCTGCATAGCCTTATCTTTATTCATATGCTGGGAACGCTCATTCTGACACTGTACCACGATTCCTGTTGGAAAATGAGTGATACGGATAGCGGATGAGGTCTTGTTGATATGCTGTCCGCCGGCACCACTGCTTCGGTAGGTATCAATACGGATGTCCTCATCATTGACTTCTACGTCCAGATCTTTCTCAATATCCGGCATTACATCGCAGGATACGAAAGAGGTCTGGCGCTTTCCAGCCGCATTGAACGGGGAAATACGTACCAGACGGTGAACACCTTTCTCAGACTTCAGAAGTCCGTATGCGTTCTCTCCGTTTACCTGGAAGGTAACAGATTTGATACCAGCTTCATCACCGTCCAGATAGTCCAGAACTTCAATTGAAAAGCCCTTGCGCTCAGCCCAGCGTGTATACATACGATACAGCATACTGCACCAGTCGCAGGCTTCTGTTCCACCAGCTCCTGCATTCAGTTTTATAATGGCATTCTCGCCGTCATACTCTCCTGAAAGAAGTGTCTTCACACGGATACTGTCAAACTGTGCCTGGAACTCATCCAGCATTTCCTGGATTTCTTCGATCATGGACGGATCATTTTCCTCATAGCTCATCTCGATCAGGGTCTCCATATCTTCTTTCTGGGTTACCAGATTCTGATAGGTTTCCATGTCGTCCTTCATACCCTTTAATTCTTTCATTTTCTTCTGGGATATTTCTGCATTGTCCCAGAAATCAGGCGCTTCCATTTCGCGCTCTAATTCTTCAACCCGCTTTTCTTTGTTAGCCAGGTCAAAGTGAATCCCTCACTTCCACTAATGGTTCTGTGTATGTTGCAAGAATGCTCTTGAACTGGTCTAATTCAACCATAGCTTCACCTTCTTTCTAATATTTCTGTGTAACTGTCCAGTGTTTTCTGAATCGTTACATTTCTTCAACAATGCCGCCGGCCTGGAATGTGTTTGAAAAATCATTCCCGCGATCCGCACGGCACACAGACTTTCAAACTATACAATAGCATATTCCGTGGGAAATTACAATAAAAAGCGATGTGGAAAGGAACAGCCACCCGTTACCGTTTCCTCTGTGAATAACAGTCATTCTCTCTGTTGCGATTTTTTCTCAAAAATGGATTTTAGAATAGGTTGAAAAATCTCTGTATTTCTTATATCATAAACTAATGGTTCGTTTGTGGAACATGGTTCTATGATATGATGATTTTGGTTAAAGCTATTAATGAAGAGGTATCATTTTTGAAGAAGAAAGAAGCGGTATTTATTGGTGCACTATTGGTTATTTCAGTGGTGCTTTGTATTTTTGTTTATGCGGTTCCACATGGAACTCATGGGTCGATCCAGATTACGGTGGATGGGGAACTTTATGGGACTTATTCACTGGCGGAGGATCAGGTGATCCAGATTGGGGATACCAATGTGTGTGAAATTAAGGACGGCGAGGTAAAGATGACAGAGGCGGACTGCCCGGATCATCTTTGCATGAAGCAGCCGGCAGTGGGCAGTGCAGGCGGATATATTGTGTGCCTGCCAAACAGAATAGTCATTCAGGGAGAGGGCGATTCAGATTCACAGGATTCCGAAAGTGGATTTGACGCAGTGGTGTAAGTGATGAATCAGAAAAAGACAGCGTATCTTGGGCTGTTTGCAGCCATTGCCATTATTTTCGGGTATGTGGAATCGTTGATTCCGTTTTTTGCGGGAATTCCGGGAATGAAACTAGGGCTTGCAAATCTGGCGGTGCTTTTTGTGCTGGAGAGGTATACGTGGAAAGAAGCGGCGCTGGTTTCCATTGTGAGAATTTTTATTATCGGTTTTATGTTTGGAAGCGGCTCCAGTATTATGTATAGCCTGGCGGGGGCGACCCTTAGTTTGATTGTGATGGTTTTTGTGAAAAATAAGATTGGATTCGGGCAGCTGGGTGTAAGTGTGGCTGGTGGCGTTTCCCATAACATCGGTCAGCTGCTGGTGGCGATTCCGGCAACGCATACGGTGGGACTGTTGTATTATTATGCTCCGGCGCTGATGGTGTCGGGAGTGATTACAGGACTGCTGATTGGAGTGCTGACGAAGGAAGTGCTTAAGAGGATTCCGTAATATGTTACCACCGTACGCATCTGGGCTGAATATATTCCACGCGGGGAGGCGCAACATTCCGCGGAGCTAACTGCTAACTGCGACTAAACATCTCAGGAGAGCCTTCGATGTTAAGTCTTCGTAAGCAGTGGATCTCCGCTCCATTAAAGGCGCGCCTTGAATGCCCCGCTTAGGAATATATTCAGCCCAAATGCTGTTGATTGAAAAAGAGCTCCTGACGATAGTTTTTGACTATCCTCTGGAGCTCTTTTCGTTATTCCGTAAGCTATCATTTTCTATGAATCTATCATGGACAACTTACGCTTCGTTTACTGTGTATCCGTCTTTCATTAATTCGAATTTATCCATCAATCCACTTGTCACATACACATTTTTGTCTTCATCTACGAATACGGCTTCTGCATCATATTTCTCTAAAAGAGGTTTCGCGGCGTCCAGACCCAGGACGAAGCAGGCAGTGGAGAGGCCGTCGGCCAGGTAACCCTGGTCGCAGACGATGGTGACGGAGGTGAGACCGTTCTGTACAGGATAGCCGGTCTTTGGATCCAGAATGTGGTGGTAGCGAATTCCATCTTCTATGAAGTATTTTTCGTAGTCGCCGGAGGTGGAAAGGAACTGGTTGGCGTCCAGGGTGATGGCTCCAAGATAGTCGCCTTCCGTGTCACGGGGATCGGTGAGGGCTACTTTCCAGGGGGAACCGTCTGGCTTTTCGCCGTAGGTCATGACACTGCTGCCACCAAGGTTCAGAATCATACCGAAAACGTCTGGCTGGGTTTGCAGGTAATCCATGATCTGGTCACAGCCCATGCCTTTTCCAACGGCACCAAGATCCAGGGTACAGCCATCAAGAAGGGTTACATTGTTTCCGTCCACCTGAATTTTCTCGTAGCCCACTTCGGGAAGAAGGGTGTCAATTTCGGACTGGTCCGGGACATGAGGATTCTCGCCGTCAATGTTCCACAGGCGGATGATCTTTCCAAGGGTGGGGTCAAAAGCACCGTCGGAATCCTGGGACAGTTGGCGGATTTTCTCAAGGTCGGCGGCAAGATCATCAGAGACTTCCATGGTCTTGCCTTCAGCATTGTTCAGCTGGGAAATCTGGGAGTTTTCCTCTGTCCAGGAAAGGAGGGTGGTTTCCATTTCGCGGAGCTTTTCGCCAATCTGAGTGTTGATGTCCTCGCCTGAGGTATAAAGGGTTTCGGAAACTACCGTGTCCATTGCGAAATCTGCGTTGGTGTATTTTTCTATGTCAGATGCATAAACAACTGTAGTTGTTTTTCCCAGTACTGTAGCAGAAATGACAGTGAGAAGCAGGCTGCCCCAGAGGATTCCTGCCGCACTTCTCTTTCTCAAATGCCTTCTCCCATTAAACATATCCAAGCAGGTAAGTGATTGACCTCTGGACTGCTTTTTATAATGTACCTTAATTAAATCGACTTCATTCTGAAATCTTACTTTACTTCTTTTTTTACTCATATCCTGTTCTTTCTGATTTTATTTTCTCTTATTTTCCAATAGCTTTCGCCCATCTTTTTCCAGCGCTTGTTTAAAAAAGGCTCTCATCTTTCGCCTTCGGAATCCCGATCCGGATATTCTTCTTCGGGCAGATTCCCTGGCAGGCGTGGCAGCAGATACATTCTCCTGAGAGAGGGGTATCACCGTCAATGTCCAGATGAGCAGGACAGCGCTTTTTGCAGGCTCCACATTTCGCCGGACAGGTGCCTCTGTCACGGTTGAACAGCGCAGAGGGCGCTATAGGCATTATAGCAAAAATTGCGCCCATTGGGCAGAGGAACTGGCAGAAAAATCTTTCCTGAGTGCACATTCCGATCATGAGCAGAATCAGCAGCACAATCCCCACCTTGTAGGCAGCACCGGGAAGTCTGCCAGCGGTGAGCATGGAAAACACATCCCAGGGGCTCATGCCCTGAAGCTTGCTGTACCAGCCGGTAAGGATAGATACAAGAAGCACCAGAAGCCAGATATATTTCACCTTCTGCAAAATGCGGATGGCTTTTTCTGAGTATCCGTGACGGCCTTTTTTATGAAAAACCTTCTGGCGGATAAACACAGTCAGCTCGTACAATGCATCCCCAAGGGAACCAAATGCGCAGGCATATCCGCAGAAATGCCGTCCGAACAGGCAGGTTACCACCAGCAGCACGGCAGTCACATCCAGAAAGGAATTCCAGCTGATTGCCTGATGTGCTGCGATTGCCTGAAAAACGGACTTCACGCCTGCGAATGCTGTGGAAAAAAGTGCCGGAGCAAAAATGAAAAACAGAAGCTGGATGCCGGCGCGGATCAGCCGGATTTTTCTCTGTCTCTTTTTCATTGATTTTCCGCCTTTCCAAGTGCATCATTTACAGCGTTGATAATTCCAGTGGAACTGAAGGTTGCTCCGGAAATGGTGTCAACATCTGTACTCTGGGCAGCCAGAATGGTACTGATCACGCCCTGTCCCTGGGAAAGGTATGCAGAGTCTTCGCCTGGTGCACTTACCACCTGAATGTCTGTAATCGTGTCATTTTCAAGTGTAACCTGAACCTGGATATTGCCGCCAAAGCCCTGGCCGTCTCCTGTGTAGGTCCCGTTTTTGTAGACAAGATCTTCACTTTCTTCCTCAGAAGAAGCGTCCTCAGCCTCTGTCTCATCTGTATTCTTGTCATCTTTTTTCGCGTCCTCGGAAGCATCCCCGGAAGCCGCTTCTTCCGTCTGGGCTTTCTGATTCTTCGCTTCCTCTTCTGCCTTTTTCTTCGCCTCTTCCTGCGCTTTTGCAGCCTCTTCAAGGGCACTTAATATCTCATCCTGCTGTTTTTCCAAGGCCTCCACTCTGGTTGTCAGACTGGCGATCTGCTGGTCTTTTTCGGTATCACTATCTTTTTTCTGCATGGAGTTGTAGCCAAGAACGACACCAACGATCAGAAGCAGACATAAAACTCTCATAATAAAACTCTGGTATTTCATGGGTTATGCTCCTTTTGCCTGATTTAATGCATTTCTAAATGCCTGAATAAATCCCTGGGAGGAATATGTGCATCCAGATACTGTATCTACACTGTCTGCGGACTGCTTTCCCATAACCTGTCCAAGAATTCCCTCCCAGGCTGTATCTGCATATTCTTCATCATCATAGGAAAAATAAGTTGCTCCCACAATCTGTCCTCCGGATATTGTTACGGTAACCTGTACACTGTCTGGTCCGTCATTGCCTTCTCCAATGCCAGTGTAGGTTCCATCTGTATATGCACCAGCAGGCACAGGCGTGGGTTCTGGCGTAGCTGTCGGTTCCGGCGTCACAGAATTCTCCGGTGTATCCGTCGGTTCCGGTGCAGAAGTTGGCGCTGGCGTTTCAGTAGGCTCTGGTACAGCTGTAGGCTCCGGTGCAGTCGTTGGTTCCGGAACAGAAGTCGGCTTTGGCGTATTTGTGGGTTCTGGCTTCTCGGTGGAATCCGGCGCCTCAGTGGGCTCTGGCGTTATTGAAGGCTGTACCTCTGTATTTTTTGCCTGCTCCAATGCTATTTTGGACGCATCCAGAATTCCCATAGAAGAAAATGTTGCACCACTTACAGTGTCAATTCCTTCTGTACTCTGCTTTTCCAGTATTTTAGGCTGTATGGATCTCCATGCCTTATTGAAAAAGCTTCTGGTATCTGAGTTTGTATTGGTTACTTCCGTAATTTTTCCGTCTTTAATTGTCAGTGTTATGTTAACCTTTCCGGAATATCCCATTGCAGACCCTGTATAGGTACCATCTTTCAAAAGCTTTACAACCGGC
>NZ_JBCOME010000017.1:0-41968 GCF_040924365.1 Ruminococcus sp. 1001136sp1_2201st1_G3_2201SCRN_220225
GTCGCAGTTAGCAGTTAGTTCGCTGGAGCGTTGCGCCGGCGAGTGAGCAATCACCATTGTCCGAATGCGTCCGCCTTTAACAACTTTCAACACACTAAATAGTAATAAAATATACAGAAAAGAGGACACCCCATGAGCAAAGTAACCATAATCACCGGCGGTACATCTGGAATTGGAAGAGGGATTGCGGAGAAAATTCTGGAAAATTCTGCGTCAGACGATATTTTATATGTAAGCTATGGACATAACACAGAGCAGGCGGAGGAATTTCTTCATGCACAAACAGAGGAAAATCAGAAAAAAATCCGGTTGCTCCAGGCTGATATGTCATCCTATGATGAAATGATGAAATTTGTATCCCGGGTCAAAGAAGAAGCGAGCCATGTAGACTGGCTGATAAACAACGTAGGAATCAGCACCTATGCGAAATATGAAGACTACACCTTCGACGAATGGACCAAAATTGTGAATACCAACCTGTCTGTCCCGGTATTTCTGGTGAAAGAACTTCGCCCCATTATGAACGAAGGCGGCAGCATTCTTTTTACAGGCTCCTACGCAGGACAGCAGGCTTATTCCTCATCCCTGGTTTACGGTGTCACCAAATCCGCCATCCACTTCCTCACCAAATCCCTGGTAAAAGAACTGGAACCAAAACAGATCCGGGTCAATGCCATTGCCCCGGGATTCATTGAAACCAGCTGGCATAAGAACCGCACCCCGGAAAGTTATGAACGTATTAACCGTAAGATTGCGCTTCACCGCTTTGGCGAGATCTCCGAAGTGGCAGACATGGCATACGAAGTCCTGAAAAATGGCTATATGAATGGAAGCGTTGTAGACATTCATGGCGGATATGACTATTTCTAAAAAGAATCCAGTGATCTGATTTTAAATAAAAAAATCTGCACCCGGATTATATTCGTGAAGTGATTAACAAAAACAAAATTCACAAATATAATCCAGGATTTTCCTAAATGCCAAATTTCCGGAATTAATTGATTTTAAGAGGATAGTGTGCTAAAGTATTCATATTGCTGGGCGAAAGCGAGGAGAAAACATTGCACAAAAGTGATGAAAAATACCAGGCTTACGTAAAAATCCTGGAGGAAGAACTGGTTCCTGCAATGGGATGTACCGAACCCATTGCCATTGCCTATGCAGGAGCAGTGGCGAGAAAAACTTTGGGCAATCTGCCGGAACAGCTGGATATTAAAGTAAGTGGAAATATTATTAAAAATGTAAAAAGCGTCATCGTTCCCAATACAGGCGGCATGAGGGGAATTGCAGCTGCTCTGTGCGCGGGTGTGATCGCAGGCGATGCGGAAGCGCTCCTTGAAGTAATTGCAAGAGTAACACCCGGTCAGAAGGAGGAAATCAAGTCCTACATGGATCAGGTGAAACCCAAGATCACTCCGGCATCCACCGGGCATGTATTTGAAATTGATCTGACCGTAACCAAAGGTACCGAAACGGCCCGTGTCCGCATTGTAGATACTCACACCAACATCATCCTTATTGAGAAAAACGGCCAGCCTGTTTTCCAGAAAGATGTCTGTTCAGGTAAGGAAGAGAAAAAGACCGACCATTCCATATTAAACATAGAAGACATTATCGACTTTGCCAACACTGTGGACACAGAAGATGTAAAGGAGGTTCTGGAGCGTCAGATCCGTTACAATATAGCCATTTCTGAGGAGGGACTTCGCGGAAACTATGGAGCGAACATCGGAAAAGTCCTTCTTCACACCTACGGCGACAATATTAAGATCCGTGCCAGAGCCAAGGCAGCAGCCGGTTCCGATGCCCGAATGAATGGCTGCGAGCTTCCTGTGGTGATTAACTCCGGAAGCGGCAACCAGGGTATGACTGCCAGCATTCCGGTCATTGAATTTGCCAGAGAACTGCAGGTTTCCCATGACAAAATGCTTCGCGCCCTGGTGCTTTCCAATCTTGTAACCATTCATCTGAAGACTGGAATCGGAACTCTTTCTGCCTATTGCGGTGCAGTAAGTGCAGGCTGCGGAAGCGGTGCGGGAATTGCTTATCTCTACGGCGGCGATTATGAAGTAATTGCACATACAATCGTGAATTCCCTGGCAATTGTTTCCGGAATCATCTGTGACGGAGCGAAAGCCTCCTGCGCAGCCAAGATTTCAGCAGCAGTCGATGCCGGAATCATGGGCTATGAAATGTACATACAGGGACAGCAGTTCTACGGAGGTGATGGAATCGTTACCCACGGTGTGGAAAATACCATCCGGAACGTGGGACAGCTGGCGAAGGAAGGTATGTGCGAAACGGATAAAGAGATTATCCGGATTATGGTAGAGCGTGGTTGAAAAAGGCTTTCTGCAAGATGTGCGCCACAATTTGCGGGAGCTTGCGGAAATACTTTTTTAAACAGGTTCTAGGAAAAGGAGATGAAGGGAAAACACTATGAAGTGGAAATACATATTAAAAAGAATACTGATCGCCATTCCCACTTTTTTCGGAATTACCATATTGGCCTATTTTATTCTGAATATGGCGCCTGGTTCACCGCTGGATGCACTTCTGGCAGATCCGGGAATTACTCCGGCAGAGCTGGAACGTAAGAGAGTGGCACTTGGACTGGATCAGCCGGTGATCATTCAGTATTTTACCTGGCTGAAACAATTGCTTACGGGAAATCTGGGATTTTCCTACAGCACCCAGAGACCGGTGGCAGCGATGATACTGGAGCGTCTTCCGGCTACTGCGATTCTGGCAGCAAGCTCCATTGTACTGTCATTGATCGTATCCATTCCTCTTGGAATCTTTGCTGCCTCCAGGCCGAATTCAGGAAGAGATTACTTTTCCGGCGGTCTGTCTATGCTGATGATGGCGACTCCGAACTTCTTTGTAGGACTGGTATTTATTTACCTGTTCGCCATTGTGTTTAACATTCTGCCATCAGGAGGAATGTACAGCTCAAGCGGAGCTCATACATTCGGAGATCTGATGAAGCATATGATCCTGCCTTGTCTGGTCCTTTCCTTTCAGCAGATCGGAGGATGGGTAAGGCACATGCGCAGCAGTATGCTTGAAGTTATGCAGGACGACTACATTCGTACCGCCAAGTCCAAAGGTCTTACCAAATGGAAAGTGATCATGAAGCACGCCTTGAAAAATGCCCTTACACCGGTCGTTACAGTTGTGGGAATGTCCATTCCTTCTATTGTAGGCGGCGCAGTTGTAACTGAGCAGGTTTTCGGATGGCCGGGAATTGGTTCTCTTATGGTAACAGCGATCAACGGACGAGACTACCCGGTTATTATGGGAATCACGGTTATGATCGCGGCAGCGGTTCTTATTGCGAATATTCTCACTGATGTTGCATACGGAATTCTGGATCCGAGAATCAGCTATAAATAAGGGAGGATAGAAGACAGAAATGAAAAAACAGAAAAACGAAAATGTAAGCTATCTTTCCGAGGTACTTGATAAACTGAAAGAACACAAAATGGCTATGGCAGGTCTGGTAGTCCTGATCGTGGAAATCCTGATGGTGGTTTTTCTTCCCATGATCCTGAAGCTGGATCCTTATACTTCAGATTACACTGCCTTTTCTGCAGCTCCGGGAGGAGCGCACATCCTTGGAACAGATGCTATCGGACGTGATGTTTTTGCCCGTCTGATGTATGGCGGAAGAACCTCTCTGCTGGTTGGTTTTGTTTCCACACTGATCAGCTGCGCAATCGGAGTTCCTCTTGGCCTGGTTGCTGGTTATGCCAGAGGAAAGGCGGAAGCAGTTATTATGCGAATTGCAGATATTTTTATGTCTTTTCCATCAATTGTGCTGATCCTGGTGCTGGTTGCTGTTCTGGGACCGTCTGTCTGGTCTGTAACCTGTGTCATCGGTGTGCTCGGCTGGACACAGTTTGCCAGACTGATCTATGCAAATGTACTTTCCGTATCCGAGAAAGAATATGTAGAATCTGCAAGGGCAATTGGTACCTCCAATTTCAAGATCGTGACAAAGTATGTTCTTCCAAACTCTTTTGCCCCGATCCTGATCGCAATCACATTCCAGATGGCGAGTGCCATCCTTTCCGAATCATCCTTAAGCTTCCTTGGCATGGGTGTACAGCCGCCGGGAGCAAGCTGGGGAAATATGCTCTACGATGCGCAGTCCATTACTGTGCTTTCCCAGAAGCTGTGGATCTGGCTTCCGCCGGGACTTGCACTTCTGATCACGGTGTTAAGTATTAATTTTCTGGGCGACGGCATCCGCGATGCGCTGGATCCGAAAATCAAACTGTAATGTCTCAGGATCATGAAGGTCTTGATGCAAGACCGGACAGTCCGTTGACATAAGATTGGTTCCGGGAGTTTCCCGGACTGATTTGCTTCACAAAACCTGTCAGAGAAAAAACATCCCTGACAAAAGAAAAAAGGAGGAGACCTATGAAATTCAACATGAAAAAGGCTGCAGCGCTCCTGCTTGCAGGAAGCATGGTAGCAGGCTATGCTGTTCCGGCTGCTGCTGAGGCAGAGGAAAAAGTAGTAACAGCTGCCATGGACCAGGCATGGGATACCATGATGCCGCTGAACACCACAAGCAACTACACCCGTTTTATCTGTGATCAGATCTATGACCGCCTGACACAGACAAACGCAGACGGTTCCATTGAGGGACGCCTTGCTGAGTCCTGGACTGTAAACGATGCCAGTGACGCAGTTACCTTTAAGCTTCATGAAGACGCAGTATGGTCTGATGGTGAGCCAGTTACAGCAGAGGACGTTGTATTCAGCTACCAGATGTATTCTGATCCGTCTGTAGAGGCAAAGAGCCGTTATCACCTGGAGTACATTGCCGGTGTGGATGATTCCGGAGCAGAGCTTTCCGAGGATTCCATCGAAGTAACTGCAGACAGCGATTATGAAGTAACCTTCAAATTAAAAGAGGCTATGTATCCTGATACATTCCTGCAGGATATCGACACTGTTTTCATCATCCCGAAACATATATTTGAAGGAAAAACAGCAGAAGAGATCAATGCTCCTGACCTTTGGGCAAATCCGGTAGGTTCCGGCCCATTCATCTATGACAGTGAGATCAATGGTGAGCGTATGGAGTTCACAAAGAATGAAAACTACTATCTTGGAACTCCAAATATTGACCGTCTGATCATCCGTGTAGTACCGTCCGCAAACGTTCTTTCCGGTCTTATGAACGGCGAGCTTGATTTGATCGGATTCGGTTCCGTACTGACTGATGACTGGGAAACAGCCAAGTCCCAGGATAACCTGGTAACAGAGTCTGTTCCTACCACTTCCTATACCACTCTGATCTTCAATACTCAGAAGGAATATCTTACTCAGGAAGTTCGCCAGGCACTGAATATGGCAATCAACCGTGACGTACTGGTAAATGGTCTTCTTATGGGAGAGGGAACTCCGATCATGACCCCGATCGCACCGGTAAGCCCATACTACAATGACAAAGTTCAGGTTCAGTACGATCCTGAAAAGGCAAAAGAGATGCTTGCAGAAGCAGGCTTCCCGGCTGGACAGACACTGAAATTCTTCATCTCCTCTGGAAGCAGCATTACCGAGAGATGTGCAGCCCTGATCGTACAGGATTTTGCAAATGTCGGTGTAAATGTAGAAATTGAGCAGATGGACTTTGCAACTCTGATGAGCCGTATGCTTGACGGCGAGCATGATCTTGGAATCATTGGTTCCGGCGGAACTCTTGACCCAAGTGAGAGCCGTGAAATGATTTATCCGGAAAGCTCCTGCAACTTCTGCCAGCTTCAGGATACAGAGCTTTCTGACCTGATCGACAAAGGAAACGCAGAGCTTACTTTTGAAGCAAGAAAACCATACTTCGATGAGTATCAGGAAAAGGTTGTAGAAAAAGCAGCTATGGGCTACTTATATACAAAGAACCTTCTTACCGCTTACAACAAGAGCATGAAGAACCTGAACGTTGCAGACTTTAATTGTCTGAACTGGTCTTCCTGGGAGTGGGATAAAGAGTAATAAAAATGGGAAACAGGACAAAAGCGGATAAAGCTTTTGATCCTGGAACCCGCCAAATATGAGAGAAAAGACTCTCATGTCTGGCGGATTTCAGGAGCTGTGAAAGAATCACAGTGAGTTAATTAAGAGAAAAAGGAGTACAGCTATGGCATCTTTACTTTCAGTAGAGAATTTACAGGTACAGTTTCAGACAAAAAAAGGCATTAACACAGCCGTTGACGGTGTAAGCTTTTCTGTAGAAAAAGGCAGGATCCTCGGAATTGTAGGAGAGTCCGGATGCGGAAAAAGTGTCACATCCATGTCTATCCTTCAGCTTCTTGGAAGCAACGCCCGGATTTCCGGCGGCAGCATCAAACTGGATGGAAAAGAACTGATAGGGCTTCCGGAGAAAGAGATGTGCAGGATCCGCGGAAATGATATTGCCATGATCTTTCAGGATCCAATGACTGCCCTGAATCCGACTCTGACTATTGGAACCCAGCTGATGGAACCAATTATGCTCCACCAGAACTGCGGCAAAAAGGAAGCCTGGACAAGAGCTGTGGACGTTCTGAAAAGAGTTGGAATCGCAGCGCCGGAGAAGAGGATGAAGGAATATCCGCACCAGCTTTCAGGCGGTATGCGCCAGCGAGTGATGATTGCCATGGCAGTATCCTGCGAGCCAAGACTTCTTATCGCAGATGAGCCTACCACCGCCCTGGACGTAACCATTCAGGCACAGATCCTGGAGCTGATGTGTGAGCTTAGGGAAAAAATGGGAACGGCTATTATGCTGATTACCCATGATATGGGGGTAGTAGCAGAGACCGCAGACGATGTGCTTGTTCTTTATGCAGGAAAAGCAGTAGAATACGGCAGCATTGAGGACATTTTTGAAAGACCGAAGCATCCTTACACACAGGGACTTTTGAACTCCATTCCACGTCTTGATGAGGATGTAGAGCTGCTGAATACCATTGAGGGCACCGTTCCGGCACCGGACGCCATGCCTGCAGGCTGCAGATTTGCTCCCCGATGTCCTTACGGAAAAGACCGCTGCATGAAAGAAAAACCAGGCGTTTACCATGCTGGAAATTCTCTGGTAAGCTGCTTCAGATACGAGGGTGAGAAAGAATGAGTGAGAACACAGGAATCTTATTGGAAACAAAGGATTTATCCAAATATTTTACGGCAAAAAAAGGGCTTCTGAACCGTAATCCATCTGTAGTAAAAGCAGTAGACCATGTAAGTCTTTCTGTGAGAAAGGGTGAGACACTGGGCCTGGTCGGAGAGTCCGGCTGCGGAAAATCCACTCTGGGAAGAACTATTCTCCGCCTGATTCCGGCAACAGAGGGCCAGGTTATGTACAATGGGGAAGATATCCTTACCTATGATAAGAAAAAAATGTGGGAAATGCGCCGGAAGCTGCAGATTATTTTCCAGGATCCATACAGCTCCCTGAATCCCAGAATGACCGTTTATGATCTGATCAGTGCCCCTCTTGAGGTTTATAAAGTGGGGACGAAGGAAGAACGCAGGGAAATGGTGGAAGAGATCCTTCAGGAGGTTGGACTGGATAAACAGTATCTGAATCGTTTTCCTCACGAGTTTTCAGGCGGTCAGAGGCAGCGAATCGGAATTGCAAGGGCACTGATCCTGAATCCGGAATTTGTTGTCTGTGACGAGGCGGTTTCCGCACTGGACGTATCTGTCCGTGCGCAGGTGCTGAATCTTATGAGAAATATGCAGCAGAAGAAAAATCTGACCTACCTGTTTATCTCCCATGACCTGAGCGTAGTCCGCCATATCAGTGACAGAATCGCAGTTATGTATCTTGGAAGTGTGGTTGAGGTTGCAGAAAAAGCCCAGCTTTATTCCAATCCGATGCACCCCTATACAAAAGCTCTTCTTTCCGCAATCCCGCTCCCGGATGTGAAGAAGAAACGTCAGCGTATCATTCTGGAAGGTGACGTGCCAAGTGCCTACAATCCACCGTCAGGATGTAAATTCCACACTCGCTGTCCCTACGCAACAGACCGCTGCAGGCAGGAAGCTCCTGTACTTCAGGAGGTGGAAAAGGGGCATAAAGCAGCCTGTCACAGGGCTTTGGAGCTTGCCTGAAAATTTATTTCCTGCAATCTGCAGGCTCTGCAAATTGTGACGTACATCTTGTAGAAAGCCTTTTTAAACATGTTCTGGAGTCTGCTAATAATTACATATCAGGAAGGATACTACCGGTTTCCATAGAATTCCATTAAAGGGATATCTTCGGGAAACCGGTATTTTTTTAAGCTATTTTTGTTTAATTTGACGTTATTTTCGTTGCTTTATTGAAAAATATTTCATTTTTTGCTAAATTATATATAAATATGGAGTATTCTGATTTTGTTTAGAAATACTCCAAAATTTCGAAAGGGGATGGAATGGTGGAAAACAGAAATAACAGGTTGCTGAATGCGAAATTAAACAAGTATATCGTTCCAGGTATTATGATGTCGCTGGCACTTCAGCTTGGAAACATTGTGGACACTATCTTTGTAAGTAATTTAATTGGTGTAGAAGCAATGTCCGCAGTCACAATGAGTCTTCCGGTTGAAACGATAGTTCAGCTTACCGGTTACTGTCTGGGTGTGGGAGGTTCCATAGCCGCAGGAAATATGCTTGGTAAACGTGACAAAGAAGGGGCTTCGAGATTGTTTTCGGCCACTTTCATTGTTACACTCGTAGTGGGACTGCTGTTTTCTCTTATTGCATTTCCTGCTGCAGGACCTATTGCCAGATTTCTGGTATCCGGAGACGGAGTTTTGACAACTTATACAAGAGACTATATCCGCATCAGCATGTTAGGTGCACCGGTAATCGGAATTGGTCTGATGATGGTAAACTACCTTGGGGTGGAAAATCATCCGGAGCTTGCTTCTGTTTATCTGATCGCAGCCAATGTGATAAATCTTGTGCTGGATTACATATTTCTTAGATTTACACCACTTGGAGTCACAGGTGCATCCTTATCAACGGTACTTGGCTTCCTTTTTGCCATGGTGGTTTTTCTTTTCTACATTCGCTCAGATAAGAGGAATATCAGTTTCGTGCGGCTGAATGCAAAGGATTTCGGAATAGTGAAGGAAGCGGTGGTTACAGGTGTGCCCATGCTTGTTTTTATGGCAACCAATTTTGTAAAAGCCCTTGGCCTGAATACCATTATTATGAATCAGATCGGGGAAGACGGAATGGCAGTATTTACGGTCTGCGACAATGTTTTGCTGATCGTGGAAATGCTTACAGGCGGAATTATTGGTGTAATTCCTAATGTTGCAGGAATTCTTTTTGGAGAAAAAGACTATGTGGGAATCCGTGTCCTGTGCAAAAAAATGCTGAAATACAGCTACATCGTGCTGGCAGTCATATTCGTTCTGATCATGCTGTTTACAGAACAGATCACCATTATGTTCGGAGGCGGCGGAGAGCTGGGACGGGAGATGGTTCATGCACTGCGTATTTTTGCTTTATGTGTAGTGCCTTATCTCTGGAATAAATTTACCGTAAGCTATTATGAGTCTATTGAAGAGACTGCAATTGCAAGCTTTGTTACCTTCCTTGAAAACGCAGTGGCAGTTCTTCCTGCAACATTTATAGGAATTTCTATCTGGAAACAGATTGATGGAATCGGTACAAATGGAATTGGTGTTGCATTTGTTGCCACAGAGGTCATAACCCTGATCGCAGCCTGGATTTTCCGAAAGATCAAACACAAAAACTCTACCTTTTATATTGTTCCTGATCAAAATCCCGGAACCAATCTTGATTTTTCCATTAAGAGCACAATGGAAGAAGCTGGCGCGGTTAACAGAAAAATCCTGGAGTTCTGCAAGGAAAACGGTGTATCCGGAAACAGAGCCAATCTTGCTGCCGTGTGTGCAGAAGAAATGACTGTGAATATCATTAAATTTGGTGGAAAAACTTCCAACTGGATCGACATCAATCTTTGCCTGGAGGATGACATTTGCCAGTTAAGGATAAGAGACAACGGAGTGAATTTTAATCCGTTGGAATACAGCTATGACCATGAGGAGTTTGATATCCATGGAATTGAGCTGGTGAAAAAGATTTCAAAATCAATGGATTATATCCGCGCAATTGATATGAATAATACTATAATATCATTTTAGGAGGTACAGGAAATGTCTGACATTAACGAAAAGAGCAATTTTGTTTTTGAATTTCAGCCTGTGACAAAGCTGTTTGAAGAGCAGGTGCGGCTTCATCCTGACAAATGTGCTGTAGCTTCCAGCAAGGAAAGCTTTACCTACGCACAGCTGAATGAAAGAGCAAACAGAATTGCGAATTCTCTTATTGAAAAAGGCGTTGGCTGTGAAAAAATCGTAGGTGTGGTACTGGAGCGCTGTTGTGACTTTTACGCAGTCCGTCAGGGTATTTTGAAGGCTGGTGGCGCATTTGCTGTTGCAGCTCCGGATTATCCCGATGACCGTGTACAGTTCATTTTTGAAGATGCAGGAGTTCCTTTTATTATCACTACAAGGGAGATCGCGAAGGAGCGCCAGGAGCTGTTTTCTAGGCTTTCCTGTACGGTGCTTCTGCTTGAAGAACTGTTGGAAAATCCAAATGCCGGGAACCCGGATACCAGGATTAAGGAACATGATCTTTGCTACTGTATTTACACCTCCGGTTCCACTGGAAAACCAAAAGGTGTTATGATCGAGCATATCAACCTTGTCAATTTTGTAAATCCCAATCCAAAGAATGCAGAAACCTATGGCTATGTAAGCAGGGGAAGCGTTTCCCTTTCCATGGCAGCCATGACTTTTGATGTTTCGGTATTGGAGGAATTTCTTCCTCTCACGAATGGAATGACCGCAGTGATCGCAAGCGATGAAGAGATCCTGAATCCCATTATGCTCGGAGATTTAATTGTAAAAAATAAAGTGGATATTATGACCACAACTCCTACCTATCTTTCCAATATGATCGATCTGCCTCAGCTTCAGGAAGCAGCAGCCCAGATCAGGGTATTTGACGTAGGAGCAGAAGCATTCCCGCCTGCACTTTTTGACAAGATTCATGCAGTAAACCCAGATGCTTATATTATGAACGGCTATGGACCAACCGAGACCACCATCAGCTGTACCATGAAGGTGATCACCGACAGCAAAAATATTACCATCGGAGAGCCAAACGGCAATGTTCAGGTGTACGTGGTTGATAAAGAGAACAGGATCCTTCCGGACGGAGAGACAGGAGAGCTTGTAATTGCAGGTCTTGGTGTAGGTCGGGGCTATATCAATCTGCCGGAGAAAACAGCGGAGGTTTTCATCACTCTCAACGGAGAAAGAGCCTATAAAACAGGCGATCTTGCAAAGATTACTCCAGATGGCGAGATCGAATTTTTCGGAAGAATTGACAATCAGATCAAACTTCGTGGTCTCAGAATCGAGCTTGGTGAGATCGAGGAGGTTGTTAACAGCTTCGAAGGAATTATCACCAGTATTACAGTACCGGTGGATAATAAATATCTTTGCTGCTACTTTATGGCAGACCGTGAGATCGATGTTGAAGCGCTTACCGCTTATGCGTCAGAATCCCTGGCTCATTACATGGTTCCGGATGTTTTCATCCAGCTGGAAAAAATGCCTTTAACACAGAATGGAAAAATTGACAAAAAAGCATTGCCCAAGCCTGTGGCGCAGCCCAGAAATCTGAAAGAGCCGGAAACTCCAATGCAGAAGAAGATCTTTGACATTGTGGCAAAAGTAGTAGAAAACGACTTCTTCGGAATCGACACCAGCTTTTATAAGGCCGGCCTTTCCTCCATCAGTGCAATGAAGCTCTGTGTTCTGATCTCAGAGGAATTTGGTGTTACCGTAAAAACAAGCGATATCCACGAGAACAATACCGTGGAGAAGCTGGAAAAATATATCATGCTGGCGCCGAAGCTCAGAACCTACGAAAAGAGAGAGGTTTATCCTCTTACCGGTTCCCAGAAGGGTATTTTTGCAGAATGCAGCAAAAATCCTGAGAGTACCGTATACAATATCCCCTTCCTTTTTGAACTGGATCCTGCAGTGGATACCCGGAAATTATCCGATGCAATTGCCAGAATGGTAAGTGCCCATTCCTACCTGCTCACACAGGTATATCTTGACGATAATGGGGAGATGGTACAGCGCCCTGGAAATGAGACATTTGCGCCGGAAGTAATCGAGACCACAAATGAGAAATTTGCCAGCCAGAAAGAAAGCCTTGTACGTCCGTTCAAGCTGGAAAAAGGACGTCTCCTTCGTGTGGCAATTTATGTGACAGAAGATAAGAAATACCTCTTTACAGATTTTCACCATATTATTGCTGACGGCAACTCCTATGATATCATTTTCGAGGATATCAATAAGGCCTATATGGGTGAAAAACTGGAAAAAGAGTCCTATACCGGATTTGATGCGGCCCTTGACGAAGAACAGCAGATGAAAGAGGGCAAATACAAAAAAGCTGAGAAATATTATGACAGTATTTTTGAAGGAATTGAAACGGAATCCCTCCCTATGCCAGACCTGAATGGAAAAGCTCCTGAAAAAGGTTATCTGGAGAAGACCATGGGCCTGAAAGAAGAGGCCATTCTTTCCTATTGCGAGAAGCTGGGTGTTACCCCGAATATTTTATTTACAGGTCTGTTCGGCATCCTTATGGCAAAATACTCCAATGCAGAGGACAGTCTGTTTTCTACTATTTATAATGGACGAAACGATTCCAGGCTTGAAAACACAGTCTGCATGCTGGTAAAAACCCTTCCTGTTTATTGCAAATTCGACCCGAAGACCACCGTACAGGCGTATATGGCAGAGCTTTCCGAGCAGATGCTGTCCTCCATGGCAAACGATATTTTCCCATTTTCCGATATTTGTGCAAAATACGGGCTGAATTCGGATCTTACCTTTGCATACCAGGCAGAGTTAAGCGACGATTATCCAATTGGAGACACCATTGCCAGAGGCCACGACCTTTCCCTGGATATGGCCAAAATGCCTCTGCTGATCCAGGTAAGAGAGTACAACCACACTTATGTGCTTACAGCAGAATACCGCAGCGACATGTACAGCCAGGCCTTTATTGACGGAATCCTGGATTCCTATGAAGCTGCCATGAGCTCCATGCTGAAAACAAAATATGTTTCTGAAATCTCTGTGATCTCTCAGAGTGGGGTAAACAAGATCGCAGAATTCAATCATACAGAAAACGAATTTGACAGAAGCAAAACCATTTCTGACATGTTCGCTGAATTGGCAGAGACCATTCCAGACCACACCGCAGTGGTATTTAAAGACCGGAAATATACATACAAAGAACTGGACGAGCTCAGCAACAGACTTGGAAAATATATTGCATCCCAGGGAATCGGCAGGGAGGATGTAGTCTCCATTCTGATCCCCCGCTGCGAATACATGGCCATCGCACCAATGGGCGTGATCAAAGCCGGTGCGGCATACCAGCCTCTTGACCCTACTTACCCGAAAGACCGCCTGATGTACATGCTGGAGGATTCTGCTGCTAAGCTTTTGATCGCAGACAGAGAGCTTCTGCCGCTGGTAGACGGCTATCAGGGACCTGTTTTATTTACAGATGAGATCCCACAGCTGGAAGAGCGTGATGTGGAACTTAAGAAGCCAGAGCTTCATGATCTGTTTATTTTACTGTACACTTCCGGCTCCACCGGCGTGCCGAAAGGCTGTATGCTGGAATATGGAAATATCACTGCATTCTGCCACTGGTACAAAAAGTATTACCAGGTAGATCACAGCTCCAAAATAGCAGCTTATGCGTCCTTTGGATTTGATGCTTCCATGATGGATATTTACGGTGCAATTGCAAACGGTGCAGAGCTTCACATTATTCCGGAAGAAATCCGTCTTGATTTTATTGCACTTCAGCGTTATTTTGAAGAGAATGGCGTTACCCATTCCTTTATGACTACACAGGTGGGAAGACAGTTTGCGATGGAAATGAGCTGCGAGAGTCTGCAATATCTTTCCATAGGTGGAGAGAAGCTTGTTCCTATGGAACCGCCGAAGGATTATAAATTCTTTAATGCGTATGGTCCTACAGAGTGCACAATTTTTACAACTGTATTTGAAGTGGATAAATATTATTCAAATATTCCAATCGGAAAAGCGCTTGATAATTTCAAGCTTTATATAGCCGATAAGTTTGGTCATCTGCTTCCATACGGTGCCTGCGGTGAACTGATGATCTCCGGATGGCAGGTTTCCAGAGGCTATCTGAATAAACCGGAGAAAACTTCGGAAGTTTATACGAAGAATATTTATGACGATGCAGAAGGTTATGAAGTCCTGTATCATTCCGGTGATGTTGCCAGATATCTTCCGGATGGAAACATCCAGATCATTGGAAGAAAAGACTCCCAGGTTAAGGTCAGAGGCTTTAGAATTGAGCTTTCCGAGGTTGAGGAGGTCATAAGAAGATACGAAGGCATAAAGGATGCAACCGTAGTGGCTTTTGACGATCCAAATGGCGGCGGAAAATATATTGCAGCTTATGTAGTATCTGACGGTCAGGTTGACATAAATAAGTTAAATGATTTCATCAAAGAAACCAAGCCTCCATACATGGTTCCGGCAGTTACCATGCAGATCGACAAGATTCCGCTGAACCAGAATCAGAAGGTAAACAAAAAAGCCCTTCCACTGCCAGAGCGAAAAGTGGAAGAAATCGTGAAACCGGAGAATGAGACTCAGCAGAAGCTGTTTGACTGTATTGCTGAGGTTCTTGGCTATACCGAATTCGGCATTACCACAGATATTTACGAGGCAGGACTGACCTCTATCACTGCTATTAAGCTGAATATCCTTATTTCCAAAGCTTTTGACATTGTGATAAAAACATCTGACATCAAGGATCACCCAACCATTCAGATGTTAGAGAGCTTTGTGAAGACTGCCGGAAAAGAAACCAAGAGGGAAATCCAGGAAAATTATCCTCTCACCAATACTCAGGAGGGAATTTTCATCGAGTGTACAGCCAATATGGGATCCACCATTTACAACATTCCATATCTTCTGAAGCTTGACAAAAAGGTTGACCTGGATAAGCTGGCAGAAGCAATTGACAGCACCGTTGCAGCTCATCCTTACCTGAAAACCCGTCTCTTTATGAGCGACGAAGGAGAAGTCCTTCAGAAACGTAATGATGCTTTCACTTATAAGACGCAGATTATAAATGGAATGAACCGGGAAACTCTGGTTCGTCCGTACATGCTGTTTAATGAACAGCTTTTCCGCTTTGAGATTCACAGAACCTGTGATGGAAATTATCTGTTCCTTGACATTCATCATATTGTTGCAGATGGTACCTCCCTGGGCATTATCCTGAACGACATTAACAGGGCTTACAGCGGAGAAAAGCTGGAAGTGGAAGAGTATACTTCCTATGATCTGGCCCTTGATAACAGGGATGCTCTGGCAAGTGATGCTTATAAGAATGCAGAGAACTACTATAAATCCGTTTTTGAAAATGCGGGCGGAAGCATCAACTTCTATCCAGACAAGAGCGGAGCAGCTCCAACCGCAGAGATGTATCATCGTGAGACCAGTGAGTTCTCCGTACAGGACGTGAAGGCATTCTGTAAGAAGCACGGAATTACAGAGAATGTATTCTTTATCTCTGCTTTTGGTATTACTCTTGGAAAATACAATTTCAGGAAGGATGCGGTATTTACCACTATTTACCACGGCAGAAACGATTCCAGACTTTCCGATACCGTGGGTATGCTGGTAAAGACTCTTCCCGTTTACTGTGATTTCTCAGGAAGCACTGCGGATTGCCTGAATGCTGTCCAGCAGCAGCTGATTAATTCCATGAACAACGATATTTATCCGTTCTCCCAGATCAGCCATGAGTTCAACATCAAGGCAGATGCCATGGTGATCTATCAGGGCGACAACTTCGCCTTTGATAATATCGGCGGGGAATATGCGCAGGAAGAACCTGTTCAGCTGAATGCGGCAAAGGCACCTGTTTCCATCAGTATTTCAATTGAGAGAAATAAGTTTGTCTTTGAGATTGAGTACAGAGGCGACATGTACAACGAGGAAACCATCAAATACCTTGCAGATAACCTGGAAACAACGGCAGATGGAATCCTGAGAGAATACGAGCCGGCAGACATCAGACTGATGTTTGAGGAAGAAACCAAAATGGAAGATGATCCTTCCCATGCCGGAAAGACCTTTGTAGACCTGTTCAGGGAAGCTGTTGCAAAATATCCGGACAGACCGGCGGTAAAAGACGGAATGGGCGAGCTTACCTATAAAGAACTGGACCATATGTCAGATTATGTTGCTCAGAAGCTTACGGAAAATGGCTTTGGCAGGGAAAAGGTTGCAGGTATTCTGTGCGGAAGAACAAAGGAATATGCCGTAGCTTATATCGGTGTTATGAAAGCCGGCGGTGCGTATGTTCCATTGGATCCGGAATATCCG
This sequence comes from Ruminococcus sp. 1001136sp1_2201st1_G3_2201SCRN_220225, assembly GCF_040924365.1. Classification (NCBI taxonomy): domain Bacteria; kingdom Bacillati; phylum Bacillota; class Clostridia; order Eubacteriales; family Oscillospiraceae; genus Ruminococcus; species Ruminococcus sp. 1001136sp1_2201st1_G3_2201SCRN_220225. The sequence goes on from NZ_JBCOME010000017.1 coordinate 16,494, forward strand.
CAGAGTAGAATTGAGTACATGCTGAAGGATTCCGAGGCAGAAAACCTGCTTGTAATAGACCGTTACCGCAGTCTGGTAGGCTTCTACGACCAGAATGTGATCAGCCTGGATGACGTGGCAGCAGAATCCAAAGACTTTGCACTTTCTGTAGAGCTCACAGCTCCGAAACCAGAGAACCTGGCTTATATGATCTACACATCCGGTTCCACCGGAAAACCAAAAGGTGTTATGCTTGAACAGCGGAACCTGCTGAACCTGATCGAGTATATCCTTATGACAAGAAAACTGACACCAGATGATATTGTGGCAGAGTTTGCAAGCTTCTGCTTCGATGCATCCGTGATCGACCTGTTTGCTCCGCTTACTGCAGGCGCAGTACTGTACATTTTGCCAGAGAGCATACGAAAAGATGCGGTTGCTGTTGGAAAATTCATAAAAGAAGAAAAAATTACCACAGCTACCTTCCCAACTCAGATGGGCGAGTTGGTTGCAGAGCTTCTTGACGATGCTCCGAGCCTGAAATTTGTCACCCTGGGTGGTGAGAAGTTCAAATATTACCGGGATAGAACTTACCAGATGATCAATGGCTACGGTCCAACGGAGAATACTGTTTCCTCCACAGAGTTCTGGGTTGACAAACAGTACGACAACATCCCGATCGGTAAGTCACAGCGGAATATCCGCAGCTACATTGTGGACGAAAATATGAAACGGCTTCCGGTAGGCGCTTCTGGTGAGCTTTGCCATGCCGGACGTCAGATTGCAAGAGGATATCACAATCTTCCTGAGAAGACGGCTTCCGTATTTGTGGAAAATCCGTTCTCCGTATGTGACGAGGACAAACGTCTTTACAGAACCGGTGATATGGTCCGCATGAAAGGTGACGGAAATATTGAATATATCGGAAGAATCGATTCCCAGGTAAAGATAAGAGGATATCGTATTGAACTTGGTGAGATCGAAGGAGCTCTTCTGAAGCACGATAAGGTGAAGAATGCTGCTGTTATAGTGATCGAAAAAGGCGGAAACAAATATATCACAGCTTATTATACTGGTGAAATCATTCCGGAAGATGAGCTGAAACTGTTCCTGAACCCGCTGATTCCGGATTACATGATGCCATCCTTCTTTGTCCATCTTGAGAAAATGCCGGTGACTCCTGGCGGAAAGATAGACAAAAAGGCGCTTCCGGTACCAGAAGTAACCACCACAGCAAGCACAGCCTATGTGGAGCCTGTTACCGCTGTCCAGATTAAACTTTGCGAGATATTTGAAAAAGCACTTGGCATTGAAAAAGTAGGAATTGAGGATAACTTCTTCGAACTTGGAGGCTCCTCACTTACTGCATCAAAAGTTGCTGTTATGTGCCTTTCCAAGAATATTTCCATTGTATATGCAGACATTTTCAAATATCCGACCATCCGTGAGCTTTCTGCAATCGTGGATAACAGTGAGGCATTTGAAAATCCGCAGAGTGAGAACGAATTCTCCAGCTACAATTATAACCGGATTCAGAGCGTGATCAGCGGAAATGTGGAAGAAAACGTAAACCAGGTGACAAAGGAAGAAATTGGTGATATCATGATCACAGGTGCAACCGGCTTCCTGGGAATTCATGTTCTGAAGGCTTACCTGGATAATTATGACGGTAAGGTTTACTGTCTGGTACGTAAGGGTAAATATGAGTCCATGGAGAAACGAATGATGCATATGTTGATGTATTACTTCGATAATCCGTGCCAGGAACTGTTTGGAGAGCGTATTATCTGTGTGGATGGCGATATTACCTCGAAAGAACAGGTGGAGAAATTTGCAGATTACAAATTTAACACCATTATTAACTGCGCAGCCTGCGTAAAGCATTTTGCAGCTGGTGATGTACTGGAGAAGATAAATGTACACGGAGTGGAAAATCTGATTGAATTCTGTAAAAATAGTGGACGCAGACTGATCCAGATTTCTACTGTTTCTGTTGCCGGAGAAGGTTCCGATGGTGTTCCGCCAATGTCCAGAGTCTTTAATGAAAACGATCTGTATATTGGACAGAACATCACAAATGAATATATCCGCACAAAATTCCTTGCAGAGAGAGCTGTACTGGAAGCTGTTTCCAGTGGGCTTGACGGAAAGGTTATCCGTGTAGGAAATCTGATGAGCCGAAATTCAGATGGTGAATTCCAGATCAACTTTATTACAAACGGATTCCTGCGAAGCCTGAGAGGATATGAGGCAGTTGGTAAATTCCCAATTGGGGCTATGCACGAAGTTACAGAATTTTCACCAATTGATTCTACTGCACTTGCAGTGTTGAAACTGGTGCAGACAGACCGGAGATTTACCGTATTCCACGCCTGCAACAGCCACCATATCTATATGGCGGATCTGATCTATGCAATGCGGAGCCATGGATTTGACATTGACATTGTAAGTGATGAAGAGTTTGAGGCTGCAGTAAAAGAATTTGCAAAGAACAGTGATGATTCGGATGTTGTTTCCGGACTGATCGCGTATACGGCTCATAATGAAAATGAGATCTATACCCTGGATTACAGCAACCGGTTTACAGCACAGGTTCTTTACAGACTGGATTACAAATGGCCGGTTACAGATGACAGATATCTGGAAAGCGCTATTGAGGCACTTGACAGACTTGCATTCTTTGATTGATTTACGCAACTTAAAGGAGGAAATTGTAATGGAAATTGTAAGTAAGACAGAGGGCAGCAAGGTAACTATGGAGATCACAGGATGGCTTGACACCCAGACTGCACCGCAGCTGGAAAAGGAGCTGTCAGCACTTGATCCTGGTACAACCAGCCTGGTATTTGACTTTGCAAACCTGGAATATATCTCTTCCGCCGGACTTCGTCTGGTAATCGCCGCTTATAAGAAGATGGCAGGCAAGGAAGGCTTCCGGATTGTAAATGTTTCTGATGAAGTGTACGATGTTTTCAGTCTTACCGGATTTGACCAGAAGATCAATATTGAGAAAAAATAAAGGTTGAATTCGTGCATGGCGAAACGTATTGCGGGTCACAGGTAACATTCCGCGAGGTGTTTTTGTAAACAAAGTTCACAGAAAACCCGAGAATTGCGGCGCGAAATCATGTGAATGCATGATTTCTGTGCATGGCGAAGCGTATTGCTGTGATTAGAGTGAACAGTAATCTGTCTGGAGTAGACATAGGGAATCCACGGTTACTATCCGGTTCTTTTATAGTAAGAAATGATAAAATTATATAGAATCAATATCAATACTCTTGAGGATCCCTTGCAGAATGAAAGCCTTTTGGAACAAGTTGGACCAGAGAGAAGAAAGAAGGTCATCCGGTATCTTCAGCCGGATGACCGCAAAAGGAGTCTGGGAGCAGGAATTATGATCCGAAAGATCCTGAATGGGAACGGACTTTCCGAAAGCAGCCTGAAATATTCCGAAAATGGGAAGCCTTTGGCGGACCATTTCCATTTTAATATCTCCCATGCTGGAGAATATGTGGTAGGAGTAGTGTCGGATGGTGAAGTGGGATGCGACATTGAGCGGAATGTCAATGCGCCTCTGGAAATTGCGGAGCATTATTTCCATTCGACAGAGCGGGAATATATAGAAGCTGCTTCTGACCCGGGCAAAGCTTTTTTTACACTTTGGACCTTAAAGGAAAGTTATATGAAAATGACAGGCAGGGGGATGAGCCTTCCGCTTGATTCTTTCGAGATCATTCGAAAAGATCAGGGCTTTGTTCTGGGAAAATCACCGAAAAGACCAGGCTTTTTCAGGACAATGGAATTTGAGAATTATATTTTCTCAGTGTGCATGGAAAGTGATTTTTCTTTGCCGCCCAAGGGCTTTACAGAGCTTCTGTGACACTACTGCCTTTTGCTGCTATCCAGCATGGATTGGAGCTTATTTTTAGTCAAAAAATCCTTAAGAATTATATGCAAAAGACTTGACGGATATGTCCGCTGTGTGGTAAACTGTACAAGCGACATGGAAGTTAGGTCTTTTTTTTATGCCGAAAAACGGTGGCGGATACACCGAAAAGGCTGATTTAAGACCATGCAAATGAAAACACTGGAGGTGGAAGTTGTGCGCGTTAGGATTACATTAGCATGTACAGAGTGCAAGCAGCGTAACTACAATATGACCAAGGAGAAAAAGAACCATCCTGAGAGAATGGAAACCAAGAAATATTGTAAGTTCTGCCAGAGACACACAATGCACAAGGAAACAAAATAGTCACTTTAGATTGTGAGGTTAGGCTATGCAAGAAAAAGAAAAATCTGCAGGCAAGACCGCCAAGGCTAAGGAGCCGAAGAAATCCTGGTTCCAGGGGCTGAAGGCAGAGTTCAACAAAATTGTCTGGACAGACCGCGATACACTGATGAAACAGTCAGTTGTTGTTATTGTCATAACCGTAATTCTCGGTGTGATCATCAGTGTGATGGATGCAGGCATTCTGGAATGCATTAATCTTTTAATCAAATAAGGACAAAGGTGATTGTATGTCAGAAGCAAAATGGTACGTTGTCCATACCTATTCCGGTTATGAGAACAAGGTAAAGGCCAACATTGAGAAGACAATTGAAAACCGACATCTTGAGGATCAGATTCTGGAAGTACGGGTTCCTCTGGAAGACGTTGTGGAGATGCGTAATGGTGTTTCCAAGCAGGTCCAGAGAAAAATGTTCCCAAGCTATGTTCTTATCAACATGGTCATGAACGACGATACCTGGTATGTTGTCCGGAATACCCGTGGAGTGACTGGGTTTGTTGGTCCGGGATCCAAGCCTGTACCGCTCACAGAAGAAGAAATGAAGCCGCTGGGCATCAAAGATGAGACTGTCCGCGTTGATTTCGTCGAGGGCGATACCGTTGTTGTAACAGGCGGAGCCTGGAAAGAGACTACAGGTGTTGTGACTGCCATCAATCCGCAGAAGCAGCTTGTAACGATCAATGTAGAGATGTTTGGACGCGAAACACCGGTTGTAATCAGTTTCGCAGAAGTTCAGAAAATGTAACAGACAAAGGTAACACAATATCGTGGGAGGGACATACCCCCGCCAATACCACATAGGAGGTGCCGAAAATGGCAAAGAAAGTAACAGGATATATCAAATTACAGATTCCCGCTGGTAAAGCAACTCCAGCACCACCTGTAGGTCCGGCTCTTGGACAGCACGGTGTAAATATCGTTCAGTTTACAAAAGAGTTCAATGCGAGAACAGCAGATCAGGATGGTATGATCATTCCTGTAGTAATCACTGTTTATGCAGATAGAAGTTTCAGCTTCATAACCAAAACTCCGCCGGCTGCAGTTCTTCTTAAGAAAGCTGCAAATATCAAATCCGGTTCCGGCGTACCGAACAAAACAAAAGTTGCTAAAGTTACAAAAGCTCAGGTTGAGGAGATCGCTCAGCTTAAGATGAAAGACTTAAATGCAGCATCCATCGAAGCAGCAGCAAGCATGATTGCTGGTACTGCAAGAAGTATGGGAATTGAAGTAGTTGATTAATCACAAATAGTAAGTGGGAGGGCTTTTCCCCGCAAATACCACAGGAGGTTATAGAAATGAAACGAGGAAAGAAATACGTGGAGGCTGCTAAGGCAGTTGACCGCGCAACATTATACGATACTAATGAAGCTATCAGCTTAGTTAAAAAAGCTGCTGTTGCCAAATTTGACGAGACTATCGAAGTTCATATCCGCACAGGCTGCGATGGACGTCATGCAGATCAGCAGATCCGTGGTGCAGTAGTTCTGCCACACGGTACAGGTAAAACTGTTCGCGTTCTTGTATTCGCTAAGGATGCAAAAGCTGAGGAAGCTAAGGCTGCAGGTGCTGATTTCGTTGGCGCTGAGGACCTTATTCCGAAGATCCAGAACGAGGGATGGCTTGACTTCGACGTTGTTGTTGCAACTCCAGATATGATGGGTGTTGTTGGACGTCTTGGTCGTGTACTTGGACCGAAAGGTTTAATGCCTAACCCGAAGGCTGGTACAGTAACTATGGATGTTACAAAAGCTATCAATGATATCAAAGCTGGTAAGATTGAGTATCGTCTTGACAAATCAAACATTATCCATGTGCCGATCGGTAAAGCTTCCTTTACTGAGGAGCAGTTAAGCGACAACTTCCAGACGCTGATTGGAGCTATTGTAAAGGCTAGACCTAGCACACTGAAAGGACAGTATTTAAAGAGCGTTGTTATTGCTCCGACAATGGGTCCTGGAGTGAAGATCAACCCGATCAAGTTAGCTTAATAGATGAAAATGAAGAGCACTCACCGCGAGGTGGGTGCTTTTTTTCATGTCATAATTTTGATATTTTATAGTGAGTTTTGGTATATGTTTTTTATCATATGAGATATCATATGGGAAAATCGGGTCAATATAAAGACCAGGAGGAGTGTGCAGGGATGAAATATGGATATTTTGATGATAAGAAACGAGAATATGTGATTACCAGACCAGATACACCAGCGCCTTGGGTAAACTATCTGGGAGATCCTGAATATGGTGCCATTGTGTCCAATAATGCAGGCGGATACAGCTTTGTAAAGTCTGGTGCTAACGGAAGAATTTTACGTTATGTTTTTAATCAGTTTGACGAGCCGGGAAGATATATTTATCTGAGGGACAATGAAACGAAAGATTTTTGGTCAGCGTCATGGCAGCCTGTAGGAAAGGATCTTGAAAAATATAAAAGTGAATGTCACCACGGTACTGCTTATACCAGGATGATGGCAGATTACAGCGGTATTCATTCTGAGGTTCGGTATTATGTACCTCTGGGACAGTCTTATGAGGTGTGGAGCCTTTGTGTGGAGAACTGTTCTGATAAGGAAAGAGAAATTAATGTAACCGGATATGCGGAATTTACCAACAACAGCAACTATGAGCAGGATCAGGTAAATCTGCAGTATTCCCAGTATATTACCAAAACTGTTTTCAGAGGAAACCGTGTACGCCAGATGATCCATGCAAATCTGGATCGTCTTGATGAAGGGGAAAAGGTAGATAACAAAGATGTGACAAATCGGTTCCTGGGTCTGGCCGGCGTGCCAGTGGATTCCTGGTGCGGTGAAAAAGAAGCATTTCTGGGGAGATATCACGGTTATGGAAACCCGGTAGGAGTAATTGACGGCAAGCTTAATTGTGAGGGAAATTATAATGAAAACAGCTGTGGTGCATTGACAGCAGTGTTAAAGCTTGCCCCGGGAGAAAAGAAAGAGATGGCTTTTCTTGTAGGTATGAAAAAGAATGACGAGGCAGAAGCGATTGTTGCGCGTTATGACCAAAATTGCCAGCAGGTTTGCGAAAGGGAACTGGAAGAACTGATCAGTTACTGGCATGGACAGCTTTCACATTTTCAGATAAAAACTCCAAGTAATGAATTTAATACCATGATCAACACATGGAACGCTTACAACTGTTTTATGACTTTTATCTGGTCCAGAGCAGCATCCTTTACTTACTGTGGTCTGCGCAATGGATATGGATACCGCGACACTGTGCAGGATATTCAGGGCGTGATCCATCTGGCACCTGAAATGGCAGCGGATAAGATCCGTTTCATGTTGTCTGCCCAGGTAGATAATGGTGGTGGTCTGCCTCTTGTTAAATTCACCCATAATCCAGGACATGAGGATACGCCAGACGATGCTTCCTATGTACAGGAAACAGGGCATCCGGCATATCGCGCTGACGATGCTTTATGGCTTTTTCCAACTGTATATAAGTATGTGTCAGAGACAGGAAATGTAGATTTTATTGATGAGGTAATCCCATTTGCAAATAAAGATGAAGGAACAGTATATGAGCATCTGAAACGTGCGATCCAGTTCTCGATGGAACATCTTGGAAAACATGGAATGCCGGCGGGACTTTATGCAGATTGGAACGACTGCCTGAGGCTTGGAAAAGATGGAGAATCTACTTTTGTAGCTTTGCAGTTTTATTATGCAATGACCATTTTGAAGGAGTTTGCGGCTTACGAAAAAGATGAAGAATATATCTCATATCTGGAAAAAAGCCAGGAAGAGCTTGGGAAACTGATTGAAAAGCTTTGCTGGAATGAAGACCGGTTTATCCGCGGTTTTACAGAAGCAGGAGAAATAATCGGACAGCGTACAGATCCGGAAGCAAATATGTGGCTGAATCCCCAGAGCTGGGCTGTGATCAGTGGGCTTGCAACAAAGGAGCAGTCAGAACTGGCACTTGAGCAGGTTTATAAAAGACTGAATACAGAGTATGGTGCTATTCTCATGGATCCCCCATACCACGCACATGCTTTTGACGGTGCACTGGCTGTAATTTATAATGCAGGAACAAAAGAAAATGCAGGGATTTTTTCTCAGTCACAGGGATGGATCATTCTGGCAGAAGCATTAATGGGACATGGAGAAAGAGCATTTGGCTACTTTATGGAAAATGCTCCGGCTGCACAGAATGATAAGGCGGAGATCCGCAGACTTGAGCCATATTGCTATGGTCAGTTTACAGAGGGGAAAGCAAGTCCGAATTTTGGCCGTTCTCATGTACACTGGCTTACTGGAACTGCGTCTACTGTTATGGTAGGATGTGTGGAAGGTATTCTTGGAATGCGTCCTGATTTCTATGGTCTTCGTATCGCACCGTCCATACCGAAGGAATGGGATGGATTTGAAGTCGAAAAAGATTTCCGCGGCTGTCACCTGCACATTAAAGTGCAAAATCCGGGACATGCAGAGAGTGGATTTAAGAAACTTACTGTAAACGGTGAAGAGTTAAAAGATAATTATATCCCACAGGATAAGCTGACTGCTGAAACTGAGGTTGAATTGTATCTGTCATAAAAATTTAGTAGGCCTGGTGGGTGGACGCAGGCAGAAAGCGAGAAACATTGATGAAACATATAGAATTTCAGGATAAAAACGGAAGCTTTATTATACATGATCCGGAAAATTATAGCGGTCTGTATCTGCCTCTGGCGGGAGAAAAAGGACTGAAATCCAGTATCACCCCTAATCTGGGAGGTGACAGCAAAACAGATCAGAATCATTTCCTTCTTGAGCCTGTAAGTATTGAAAACCTGCATAATAACCGAAATACCAGAAATTTCTGGTGTCAGGTATATAAAAACACAGAAGCAGGTGATACTGCTCTGTCTGGAGCAGATCCGAAGCTTCTGGGCTGTTGGTCTGTCTGTGGAAATTCCGCAGAACAGGAATTTCAGAAATTTACAGATAAGCAGGACGAAAGCACACTGGAAGCTGGTTTTATGTGGCAGAAGATTTCTCGAAAGTCACAAAAATATGGTCTTCAGGCAGAAGTAACTTCTTTTGTTACAATTTCCGGGGACATGGAAGTAGAATATGTGGAAATCACAAATATTTCCGAAAAAAAAGTGGAAATTGTGCCAACAGGTGCAATTCCGGTATATGGAAGAAGTGCAGATAATCTTCGAGATCACCGCCATGTTACCTCCCTTCTTCACCGAATTCGGACCACCGATTATGGTGTGGAAGTAACCCCGGTTTTGTCCTTTGACGAGCGGGGACATCAGAAAAATAATACTACATATTTTGTATACGGTTCAGATGAAAACGGAGAGAAGCCAGAGTCATTTTATCCTACAGTGGAGGAGTTTATAGGAGAAGGCGGAACCTTTCTGAATCCAGAGGCAGTAAGAATTAATAAGCCCGGAAAACCCTCTGGAACAGAACTTCAGGGAAAAGAGGCTGTTGGAGGCATCCGATTCAGCCGGAAAACACTGAAACCAAGGGAAACAGCTGGTTATATTTTACTATGTGGGATTGCAGATGCCGGTGAGCAGCAGTTCCCAAGAAAGGAGAATACAGATAAAAAGGCAATAGATCCGGCAAAAGCTTCTAAATGGATAGAGTCGTTGACTTCTGGCTGCAGGACCCGCTCCCAGGTACGGAATATGCTGGAAGAAGTAAAAGAACACTGGATTCGGAAGGTTAATGTAGCGTTTGAAACTGGAAGCGAAGATGCGGATAATTATCTGAAATGGATCTGTTTCCAGCCAATCCTCAGAAGAATTTATGGATGTTCTTTTCTCCCCTATCATGATTATGGAAAAGGGGGACGCGGCTGGCGCGATTTATGGCAGGATTGCCTTGCCTTGTTGATCATGGAGCCATCTGAGGTAAGACAGATGATCATTGATAATTATGGAGGTGTTCGTATTGATGGAACAAATGCCACAATTATAGGAAGTGGTCAGGGAGAATTTATTGCAGACAGGAATAATATTACCCGTGTATGGATGGATCATAGCTTTTGGCCGTTTGTAACTACGAAGCTTTATTTGGATCAGACCGGGGATCTTGATGTTTTATTTGAGAAGATTCCATATTTTAAGGATCTTCAGTCAAAACGCGGAACAGCTCATGATGAAGAATGGAACAGCAGTTATGGTAATTTACAGAAAACAGATGCTAATGAAATATATCATGGAACTGTTCTGGAACATATTCTTCTTCAAAATCTGTGCGCATTTTTTGATGTGGGAGATCATAATGAAATGTGTCTGCATGGAGCAGACTGGAATGATGCCTTAGACATGGCCTGGGAAAAAGGTGAGAGTGTGGCCTTTACCTGTGCTTATGCCGGAAATTTGAAGGATATCGCTTATGTGCTTAGAGAAATAGAGAGTGTTCAGGGAATTAACAGGATTGAGCTTGCAGAAGAAATGGAATGTCTGTTTGCCTGTGGAAAACAGTTATATGAAAACCCTGAGAAAAAACAGAAGGTTTTGAAGCAATATACTGATTTGAGTGCCCATAATCTCAGTGGAAATAAAGTAGTGCTTTCTCTGAAAATGGTATGCAGCAATCTGGAAGAAAAAGCAGACTGGCTCGTGGAAAATATTCGGAAAAATGAATGGATCCAGGATGGGGATAAAGGCTGGTTTAATGGATATTATGATAATCATGGAAGAAAAGTAGAATATAGCGCGGTTTCAGATGAAACCGACAATAAAGCTGGTGCAGAGTGTAACACCCGAATGATGCTTACCGGACAGGTATTTGCTGTCATGAGTGGTACCGCTACAGAGGAACAGATACAGGCAATCTGCAGGAGTGCAGATGCATATCTGTATGACAGGAAAGCCGGCGGCTACCGCCTGAATACAGATTTCAAAGAGGAAAAATTTGACCTGGGAAGAATGTTTGGATTTGCATATGGAGAAAAGGAAAATGGTGCCGTCTTTTCCCATATGGCAGTTATGTATGCCAATGCATTGTACAAAACCGGTCACGCCAAAGAAGGATACAAAGTTCTTCAGACTCTGCTTGATACTGCAATGGATTTTGAACGCAGCAAAATGTACCCGGGAATCCCGGAATATTTCGATAATCAGGGAAGAGGCTTATACGCATATCTGACCGGAGCTGCAAGCTGGTATATGCTGACCATGATAACAGAAGTTTTTGGAGTAAAAGGCCAGCTGGGCGATATGGTGATAGCACCTGCACTTATGCCTGAGCAGTACGATCAGGAAGGAAAAGCTTCCTTGAAAATAGAATTTGCCGGAAGGAAATTTTCCATTCATATTTTTAACAGGGAGAAAAAAGAATGGAATAAAGTGCAGATAAAAGAAGCCTTTTGTGATGGTACTTTGCTGTCGGCAGAAGGCGGCAGGCAGGCTCGCCTGAAGCGCTCTGAAATAGAAAAACTGACTTTGGAAAAAGTACATGAAATTAATATTATTTTGAACTAATCTGGATAAAGAATTAGAAAAATGACCAGATATTCAGGAATAACAATGCATAAATAAAGGTTATTCCTGAATATCCGGTCTTTTTATGTAAGGCGGAGAATTATGCATTGCAGGAGCCTTACGTGCTAGAGCCTGTTTGAAAAATCATTCCCGCAATCTGCACGCCCCACTTTGCGGTATATTTTGCCCGAATTCAGTTGCCGTAGCCCGCTACGGCGCCTTCATCCGGACAAAATCTTCCACAAATTGTAACGCACATCATGCAGAAAGCTTTTTTCAAACACGCTCTAGGTCAGCTTACCACATGGATTTATAATACCTATCCCTGTATTTTTTTGGAGTCAGACCAGTGAAATTTTCGAATACCTGAATAAAGTGACTCTGGGAAGAGAAGGATAGGTAATTGGCGATGTCAACTACTGCTTTGTCCGAGTAGCGAAGAAGATGTGTGGCTTTTTCTATTTTTTTCTCCCTTATGTAGTCACTGATGGAAATTCCAAGATTTTGTTTGAATACCCTGGATAGATAATTCTGGGAAAGACCGGTGTGGCAGGCAAGGTCTTCTATGGTGATACGGTCCTTTATATGAGCATAGATGTAATCAATGCACTGCATAACTGGCTTGGAAAGTACGGATAATTTTTTTTGCAGGATCATTTTTCCGGTAAAATCCTTTGCCATAGTGTGGTGAAGGTCTGCAATCTGTCGCAGGGAAGTGCAGGAATCCATTTTTAAAATGTAAAAGTCACTAAGCCGGTAGGCCTGCTCTGCCTCCATTCCTCCGTCAATGCAATATCTGGTAAGCATCGCAGCTGTAACCACAAAGTGGTATTTCAGATTCGTGACAGGGTTTCTGGAAAGGACTCCGGTTCCCTCCAGATTCGTAAAAGAATCTGCATTACAGTTCTGTATGACAGTTTCCATATCTCCGGTTTTTACTGCCGTATAAAAGGAATATTCAACAGAAGGCGGCCTGTGCTTGGATTCAGTTTCGTTTTCTTCAAATTCTGTGTTGTACCAGTCTTTTGATATTGCCATGTAATCCCCTCCAAAACAAAAATGTGTCATTTTTTATATTATGACATGAATCTGATATTTTGTTAAGAGAAATAATATAATGTCAAAAATAAAAATGGTATATTTATTGCACCAAAGAGATACAGCATTAAGAAAATGCTCAAAAAAGGAGGATCTTTTATATGAAGAAGAGAGCAGTATCTATGTTACTTACAGCTGTTATGGCAGTTACCGGTATGGCTGCAACAGCAACCGTAGCACATGCAGAAGGAGAAGAGGGAAAGGTTATTAACATCTATTCCTGGAACGATGAGTTCCGTACACGTCTGGAGGCTATTTATCCAGAAGTTGAGTCCACTTCCAGCGATGGAACTGTTACAACCTTAAAAGACGGAACTGAGATCCATTGGATCATCAACCCAAACCAGGATGGTGTTTACCAGCAGAAGCTTGATGAGGCGCTTCTGAATCAGGCTGATGCATCTGATGATGATAAAGTAGATATTTTCTTAACTGAGACCGATTATGTTTTCAAATATACAGACAAAGATGCAGATGTAGCAATGCCGCTTACAGATCTTGGAATTGACCCGGATACAGATCTTGCAGATCAGTACGATTTCACAAGAACAACTGCTTCTGACTCTGACGGAGTACAGAGAGGTTCTACATGGCAGTGCTGCCCAGGAACCCTGGTATACCGTCGTGATATTGCAAAAGAAGTTTTTGGAACAGATGATCCGGCAGAAGTAGGCGAGAAAGTAAAAGACTGGGATACAATGAAAGAGACTGCTGCTCAACTGAAGGAGAAAGGTTACTACACATTTGCTTCTTATGCAGATACCTTCCGTTTATATGGAAACAGCATCACACAGTCCTGGGTACAGCCTGGTGAGACAACCATTACAGTTGACCAGAAGATTATGGATTGGGTAAATGATTCAAAAGAGTGGCTGGATGCAGGTTTCCTTAACCCGACTGTAAAAGGACAGTGGAACGATGACTGGAACAAAGCTATGGGCTCTCAGTCAAAAGTATTTGCATTTCTGTTCCCGGCATGGGGAATCGACTTTACATTAAGTCCAAACTGGGATGGCGATGCAGGTTCATGGGCAGTTACAAATCCTCCACAGGAATACAATTGGGGCGGTTCTTACATTCATGCAGCAACAGGTACTGATAATCCAGAGCATGCAAAAGACATTATCCTTGCTATGACTGCAGACAAAGACAACCTGTTAAAGATTTCTAAGGATTATTCAGATTTCACAAATACAAAGAGTGGTATGGCAGAGGCTGCTACAGATGATGCAAACTTCTCTTCTGAGTTCCTTGGCGGACAGAATCCATTTACATATTTCGCACCTGTTGCAGAGAACATTAAGATTGCTCCGCTTTCTGCCTATGACCAGGGATGCGTAGAACTGATCCAGAATTCCTTCAGTGATTATTTCCAGGGAAATGTTGACTTTGATAAAGCAAAAGCAAACTTCGAGACTGCTATTAAAGAGCGTTATCCTGAGATCTCTGAGGTTAAATGGCCGGAATAATGTAGATAGTTCTGAGGATTTTGTTTGCAAAAACATCTTGCAGAATACTATTAAAAAAATAATGTCCATGTGACATTTGAAAATTGGTATAAGGAACGTGGAGAGGATCCTGTAACATAGGATTCTCTCCTGTTCTGTAAGATGTGTGTAAAGGAGAACTGTTATGAAGAAAAACAAGAAAAGCATTAATTATGGAAAATGGGGCTACCTGTTTATCCTTCCTTTTTTTATAATCTATTTGATTTTTTCTTTGATTCCATTGGTTGATACGGTCCGTTACAGCTTTTTTGAATATTTCCGTTCTGGAATTAAAGAAATCGGACCCAATTTTATTGGAATGGCAAATTACATCAGTCTGCTGAAATCCGATATGTTTAAATATGGAGCAAACACATTGATTCTGTGGCTGATCGGATTTGTGCCGCAGATTGTGGTTGCGTTAGTTCTGGCAGCCTGGTTTACAGATGCCCGTTTGAAAATAAGAGGAAAACAGTTTTTTAAAGTGGTAATATATCTGCCGAACCTGATTATGGCATCTGCATTTGCACTTTTATTTTTTACTATGTTTTCTACAAACGGACCAATAAATTCTATTCTGATGTCTCTTGGATGGATTAAAGACCCTATTGATTTTATGGGATCTGTAGTTGGAACAAGATCATTAATTGGCTTTATGAACTTCCTTATGTGGTTTGGAAATACAACGATTATGCTGATGGCGGCTGTTATGGGTATCAGTATGGATATTTTTGAGGCTTCTGACCTGGATGGCTGCAATAGTATTCAACGTTTCTATTATATTACATTGCCGCTGATCAGACCGATTCTTGCATATACATTGATCACATCTATAATTGGTGGTCTTCAGATGTTTGATGTACCACAGATCCTGACAAATGGACAGGGTAATCCAGATAGAACGTCTATGACGCTGATCATGTTCCTGAACAGTCATCTGAAGAGTAAGAACTATGGTATGGCTGGTGCATTATCTGTTTACCTGTTTATTATCAGTGGTATTTTATGCTTCATCGTATATCGCATGACCAATGATAATGATCCGGATGGTTCCAAAAAGGCTGCAAAAAAACGTGCTAAGGAAGAAAGGAGAAGATTAAGAAGATGAAGAAGAAAGCAGGAAGCCAATTCAGAACAGTTTTCGCACATATCGTACTGATTCTTCTGTCTTTTATGTGCCTGTTCTTCTTTTACGTATTGATAATTAATGCAACCAGATCTCATGGGGATCTGCAGAAAGGTTTCTCAGCACTTCCAGGAAAATATTTCCTTGAGAATCTGAAAAACGTGGCAAACGACGGAAGCTTTCCAATGTTTCGGGGAATTTTGAACAGTGTGATCGTATCTTCCTGTAGTGCCGCACTTTGTACATATTTTTCATCCCTTACGGCATATGGTCTTTATGCTTATGAGTTTAAGGCAAGAAAGGTTGCTTTTACATTTATCATGGCAATTCTTGTAATGCCAACGCAGGTTACTGCAATGGGATTCCTTCGTCTGGTTACGAAGATGGGATTATATGATTCCCTTCTGCCGCTGATCATTCCCTCCATTGCATCTCCAGCTGTATTTTATTTTATGTACAGTTATCTGCAGTCGTCTCTGCCGCTTTCTCTTGTGGAGGCTGCCAGAATCGATGGTTCCGGAGAATTCCATACCTTTAATCGCATTGTGATTCCAATTATGAAGCCTGCAATTGCAGTTCAGGCGATTTTTACATTTGTTGGTTCCTGGAACAACTACTTTGTACCGGCCCTGATCATCCAGTCCAAGAGTAAAATGACGGTGCCGATTCTGATCGCTACTCTTCGTGGTGCTGATTATATGAATTTTGATATGGGTAAAATTTACATGATGATCACAGTTGCGATCGTGCCGATCATTGTTGTGTACCTGCTTCTTTCCAAGTATATTATTGCAGGTGTTACCCTTGGTGGTGTCAAAGAGTAATGGCGTTTACACAGTTTAAGCACAGTGGGACTTTGAATCCGGAAATATCTGTCTGCGAGAAAAAGCATAGCTCTTTTGCAGAAAAAGCGGCAGAGGAAGGCATTGTTCTATTGAAAAATGAAAATATTCTTCCCATTTCATTATCTGCATCGGTTGCCCTTCTGGGCATCGGTGCGGATAAAACTGTAAAAGGGGGGATTGGTTCCGGAGATGTAAATAACAGGCAGAATATTACCATTTACGAAGGAATGGAAGAATCCGGAATTCGGATCACCAGCAGGGACTGGCTGGATGATTATGAACATCGCTATCAGAAAGCGAGACTTATATGGAAAGAGAAAATTCTTGAAGAAGCAAAGCATGTAAATAATCCTTTTGATGCCTATGCATCCAATCCATTTATCATGCCGGAGGGGCGTCCTGTTTCTGAAATGGATATCCAGGAAGCTGAAATTGTTGTTTATGTAATCAGCCGTATTTCTGGTGAAGGAAAAGATCGTCGTCTTGAAAAAGGTGACTATTATCTTAGTGAACGAGAAGAGAAAGATATTCTTTTTCTAAACAGCAGAAGTGTGCCTATTGTTCTGCTTATAAATGCCGGTGGTCCTGTGGAGCTTACAGATATTCTGGAAAAAGCGCAGTGGATAAAAGGTATCCTCAATATTTCCCAGCTTGGACAGGAGGGGGGACGTGCGGTTGCAAGGATCCTTCTTGGAGAAGCTGTTCCAAGCGGAAAGCTTACAACAACCTGGGCAAAAAAATATGCGGATGTGCCATTTGCAGAGAATTTTAGTTATCTGAATGGAAATCTGGAATTGGAAGAATATAAAGAAGGAATTTATGTGGGCTATCGGTATTTCGATAGTTTTGGTGTAAAGCCACTTTTTCCTTTTGGCTTCGGTCTTTCTTATACAGATTTTAAGATTCAGTTTTGCAGTATTGAAATTGACAAGGATAAGATTGCAGTAAATGTATCTGTAGAGAATATTGGAAATACTTTTGCAGGAAGAGAAGTTGTACAGGTGTATGTATCACTTCCCCGGGGCAGGATAGAGAAAGAATACCATCGCCTGGTTGGATATGCAAAGACAAATGTATTAAAGCCGGGAGAAAAACAGGAGTTAAAGATCCTGTTTGATGGAAAAACTATTGCAAGCTTTTTTGAGGATGCAAATGCCTGGATCGTGGAAACAGGAAAGTATGGTCTCTGGATTGGAAATAATTCAGCCAATCTGAAGCTGGAGGCTTTTATAAATGTGAACCAGGATGTAGTTCTGGAGCAGACGCAGAAACTGGAAGCATTGGTTGAATTATCTGAAAAACTGGAAGCTTCAAAGAATGTAAAGGCTGCAGAAAAGCAGCTGGAGAAAAGTAGAAATGCTGATTTTCCCACCATACAGTTTGAAGCATTGCAGAGAAAACAAAAGGCTGGAAATGTTGACCGAGAGTCTCTGGTCATGGGAAACTCGCTGGAAATTCTGGCAGAAGAGCTGCCTGTAGAAGAATTGATCCCACTTTTATACGGAAATACTGGTGGTATTAGCAGCAATCTTGGAGCAGCAGGGATTAAAGTGCCTGGTTCAGCTGGCGAAACTTCAGAAGCTCTTTATGAAAAATATGGAGTTCCGGTATTGATCATGGCAGACGGACCAGCTGGTATCAGACTGCAAAGAAGTTATGAGGTAAATCGCGAGAATGATTCTGTTTATGGAATCGGTGTTCTTGGTTCTTTGGAAAATGGATTTCTGGTAACAGAAAAGCCTCACCAAAATGCAGATACGTATTATCAGTACTGTACTGCTTTTCCGGTTGGTACAGCTTTGGCGCAGTCCTGGAATCGGCAGCTGTTGAAAGAGTTTGGAGAAATGATAGCTGAGGAAATGGAGAAATTTGGCGTCAATCTCTGGTTGGCACCGGGAATGAATATTCACAGAAATCCCCTGTGCGGACGAAACTTTGAATACTATTCAGAGGACCCGCTGCTTGCAGGAAGTCTGGCCGCAGCAGTTACCAAAGGGGTTCAGAGTAAAGCAGGATGCGGGGTAACGATTAAGCATTTTGCATGCAATAATCAGGAAGATAATCGTATGGGAGTAGATGTTCATCTTTCTGAAAGGGCCCTTCGTGAGATTTATTGTCGTGGATTTGAGATTGCCATAAAGGAGAGTAAACCTGCGGCAATTATGTCCTCCTATAATCTGGTAAATGGGGTACATGCCGCAAACAGCAAGGATCTGTGTACCAGAATTGTGCGTGATGAGTGGGGATTTGAGGGCGTGATCATGTCGGACTGGAATACTACGGAACCCGAGGACGGAAGTATTCCATGGAAGTGCACAGCTGCCGGAAATGATATTATCATGCCAGGAAGTGAGAATGATCATAAAAGTATTCTGGATGGTTACAGAAGTGGGAAGCTTTCAGAAGAAGAAATTCGTATCTGTGCCAGAAGGGTATTGAAACTAATTGATAAACTGCGAAGCAGTTATTTGGTTATGAGCAAGTAGTGAAGCGGATTGCGAATATTCGCTTGACTAAAAGGACTGAGCAAGGTATGCGTATGTGTACTTTGCTCTTATTTTTTTTCATTTTTATAGAAATTATAAAGAGAGATGTGGTAGTATGGAAAATACCAGCGATACAAAAAGAAAATCTGGAATGGAGCTTGAGGTGAAAGATGGTGCTTTGCTGTGGCAGAGTATAGAAATAGACGAAAGTAAGAAGAGCGTATAAAAGCAGTGGAAAATGGAAGGAGAGTCTAAATGGATGAGCGAAGCAAACGGGCGCAGATGGAGCGGAAGAGGAGAATTCGTAGAAAGAAACAGAGACGTCGGGTTTTGATTAGTGCGCTGGTGGAAGTTTTGATTCTGGCAGTGTTGGCTTTGGCGTTTTGTTGGGATAGAGGACTTAGTGCTAAAGTGTCGGGAGTGCTCGGGATTTTCGACAGACCGCCTGCGACGGAACTGGATGTGTCGGGAGTGAACAGCTCAAATGTGCTTTTAATGGATGTAAAAAGCGGAAAGGTCATTGGAAATCTAAATGGGGAAGAGCGGATTTATCCGGCATCCATGACGAAGATCATGACTGCAATTGTGGCGCTGGAAGCATTTTCAGATCTGGATCATGAGATTACTTTAAGTGAGAATATTTTTTATGCTCTGGATGGACAGGATGCCACACAGGCAGGCTTTCAGCCAGGGGAGAGCGTGAGAGTGCGTGATCTGGTCTACGGCGTAATGCTGCCTTCCGGAGCAGAATGTTGTCTGGCTTTGGCAGATGAAGCATCCGGCTCAGAAGAAGCATTTGTGGAAAAGATGAATAAGAAGGCCAAGTCCATTGGGATGAAGGATACCCATTTTATGGATTGTACGGGATTACATGATCCAGAGCATTATAGTACAGCATATGATATTGCGCTGCTACTTAAGTATGCGTTACATAATGATACTTTCCGTGAAGTGGCAGAAAGCCATTTCCATTCTACGCCAGCTACCAATGTACATCCGGATGGAATTACCTATTACAGTACCATGTTTAAAAATATGTCGGATACATCGGTAACCGGCGGGGAAATTCTAGGTGGCAAAACCGGGTATACCTCTGAGGCAGGGCATTGTCTGGCAAGCTTTGCACAGATATATGGCAGGGAGTACATTCTGGTAACTGCAGGCGCCGCGGCGGACGCTACGGGAGTACCACATATTCTGGACGCGAAAACAATATATAACCGGCTGGGCGAAGCGGTGGCACAGAAATAAGAAATGACAAATCCAGTGAGGAAGTGAATGCTCTTTTTCTATGCTGTGTTTCGAGTCAGGCTGGTGTTATTTCGCCATTTGCAGGATTGCCACAATATCTTCTTTCGTCAACGGCTGGAAGAAGCCAATGTGTCCGTTTCTGCCGAAAACGCATTTCTCAGCCATTTCCTCGATTTGGGCATCGGTTGGATAAATGCCAAGTTCAGTGAGGGTGGTTGGCATGTCTATAGAGTGGCACCAAGTCTCCCAGGCAGTGATGGATGCGAGAACAGTATCCGTAATATCAGAATCGCTGGTCTGGGAAGCATCAATTCCGAAAACCTTCTCACCAAACTGTGCAAATCTTCCCGGATTTGTCTTATACACATATCTCGCCCAGCTTCCCCAGACAGATGCAAGTCCGGCTCCGTGAGCTACATCAAACATACCGCCGAGTTCATGCTCAATCTTATGTGTGGCGAAATCAGATACCCTTCCGGCACCGGTCAGACCGTTATGGGAAAGGCTTCCGGCCCACATGAGAGTAGCCCGGGCTTCATAGTTTTCAGGATCTTTTACAGCAACCTGGGCGGCATCACGAACGGAAATCATCAGTCCCTCTGCAATCCGGTCAGTAAGGCTGGTATCTGTGTCTGTAGGGGTAAAATAACGCTCCATAGTGTGCATCATAATATCAGCTGCGCCGCTGGCTGTCTGATACGCCGGAAGGCTGTAAGTCAGCTCAGGATTCATAATAGCAAATCTGGGGCGTGAGCAGTCGTGCCCATAGGAACGTTTCATCATACCGTCTTCAATGGTGAGAACCATGGAGGAAGACATCTCAGAACCGGCAGCTGCAATTGTAAGGATAACACCGATTGGCAGATTTTTATCTGTTTTTACACGACCGTAAAGCAGATCTTCTATTTCAAAATCATTGGCGATTCCGTAACCGATTCCCTTTGCTGTATCAATTACGCTGCCGCCTCCAATTGGCAGAAGGAAGTCAACACCTTCCGACCGTCCAATGCGGATCCCTTCTTTTACCAGGGAAAGGCGAGGATTGGGAACCACGCCACTAAAGTCTATATAGGAAAGTCCGGCTCCATTCAGATTCTGATGTACACGTTCCAATAATCCTGATGATTCAACATGTCCTCCTTTTTTTCCATAAATGATCATAACTTTATGCCCACCAAATGCGGCAACCTGTTTGCCAGCCTCGTTTTCCCGGTCTGCACCGAAAAGAACTCTGGTAGGAGTGTAAAAATCAAAATTTATCATGGGAAATGCCTCCGTAAAATATGAAAATAAATTTGCGATTCTTTGCAAAAAGTGTTCTGTGAGCGGTCTTATGCATCTGACATCATTATATATGCTGGAAATGTAAATGACCAGAGCGGATTTTGTAATTTTATGGGATAATTTTTCGAACGATAAAACTTTACTTTTAAGCTGTGATTTTGTAAGGTATGGTTATAGAGGAAAAACAGAAAAACGGTGCACAGTTATTCTTTACTTCCAATATAGAAAACTATATAATAAAAGGAGAACTGATAGATGAAAGATCTAAAGGATTTGAACCTGCTGGACCGTTTTCTGTTTGCTGAGGCGATGGAAGATCCGCAGAATATGCGGGATGTATTGGAAATTATTCTTGGAAAAGATGTAGTTTTGAAGCACCTACCCCAGACAGAAAAAGAAGCACGGATTTCACCAGCGTATCGTTTTGCTAAAGTGGATGTGTGGGCAAAGGATACAGATGAAGTTGTATATGATACAGAGGTACAGGGGACGAATACGAAGAATCTTCCCAAAAGAAGCAGATATTACGAAAGTATTATTGATGCGAAATTATTAAAACCCGGTGAACGTGATTTTAACAAAATGAATGATATCTATATTATTCTGATAGCTCCGTTTGATTTGTTTGGGAAGAGAAAATATATGTATACATTTGAGATGACCTGTAAAGAGGATCCATCTGTATCGCTTGAGGATGGCGCTACCCGCATTTTTCTGAATACCCATGGGGAAAATCCAGATGAAGTAAGTCCGGAGCTGGTAGAATTGCTTCATTATATTGAACATACCACTCAGGACATGGCAGATGGCTGTAAAAGCGAAAGAATACATAAGATGCAGAAGCGTATATGCAGTATCAAATCCAGTGAGGAAGTGAGTGTGAGATATATGCAGAGATGGGAAGAAATGGAAATGGAAAAAGAGGCGGCACGTGAATTAGGACTCGCAGAGGGCAGAACCCAGGGACTTACTGAGGGCAGAACCCAGGGTCTTGCGGAGGGAAGAGCAGAGGGAAGAAGTTCTATGGCACGATTGATAGATAAATTATTAGAAGAAAATCGCATAGAAGATTGTAAAAGAATAGCAAAAGACCCAGAATTTTGTCAACATCTGATGGAAGAATTTGGAATAGAGTAAAAAATAAAAGTGGAACATTCTTTAAAATTAATAAACAGAATGTTCCACTTTTCCTGTATCGTTATATGTTAGCTAGAGAATATCTGGCTTTTATCGATTTCCCTGGAAAGCAGCTTCTTATAACTGCAATCCATCCCGATTGCTCCAAGTGGTGCAGTGATCAGAATTCCCAGTACAGCCACAGAAAGCACGATCTGCCCGCAGGAAAGTCCCATAGCCATTGGAACAGACCCAATCGCTGCCTGTACGGTTGCTTTCGGAAGGTAGGCAATGGAACAGAACAGTCTTTCCCGCCATGTTAGGTTTGTTCCGGTAACACAAAGAGAAACGCCCAGGGTACGGATCAGAAGTGCTGCAAAGATCATGGCCAGGGCAGCAGGACCGGCTTTTAAGGTATAGCGGATATCTACAGAAGCACCTACAAGTACAAAAAGCAGGACTTCAGCAGCCAGCCATAGTTTCCCGAATTTCTGGGAAAGGCGGGCAGAAACGGAGGCGGTGCATTTTAGCTTCAAAACACAAGCCATGCTTATCACAGCCAGAAGTCCGGAGACGGAAACCACAGGCTTCAGCCATGTCTCAATGGACATAAGCAGGAAAGCCACGCCCATTACTACGATCACTTTCATGCTGTTTCGCACCATATGACTGTGCGCATAAGCAGTTTCGAAAAACAAGGAAAGAAGATAACCAGCCACACTTCCAAGTGCAATACCCAGGATAATGGAAACCGGAATGTTGATAAAATCTTTCAAATGTGCGCTGCCGCCCTGTGCCATAGTAGAAAATGTGGAAAACAGCACGATCACATAAATATCATCACAGGAAGCGCCTGCCAGGACCATCTGGGGAATGCTTTTGGCTGTGCCGTATTTTTCATCCATCAACTGTACCATTCTTGGGACAACTACAGCCGGGGATACCGCACCCATTACAGCGCCCATCACAGCCGCTTCCAGTCTGGTAATTCCCAGAAAATACGGTGCCAGCAAAAAGTAAGCCAGGATTTCGAAAGTTGCAGGAATGCAGGCCATCATGATGGCAGGACGTCCCACTTTCTTCAGATCGGCAAGATTCAGGGAAAGTCCCGCTTTCAGCAGGATAATGATCAACGCGATCTGCCGCAGCTCCGATGAGATGGACAGAATCGACGGATCCAATACGTTCAGCACATAAGGTCCCAGTAAAATACCGGTGATCAACATACCGATAATACGCGGCAGTTTCAGTGCCTGGCAAATAGCAGCCAAGGAAAGTCCCACAAGAAAAATAAAAGCCAGAGATGTTAACATTGTTATAAATTCCTCCTTTTTACGCAGAAAAGCTGATGCTTCCTGCGACAATTGTTATCACAGAAGTCATCAGCTTAATAAGCGGTTCGGGATGATCCCGGGGAGACATTCATTCCCCTTTGTTTCTGGTGGTATAATAGCACATTATAAAAGTGGTGGCAAGAAGAAATTATAAATCAAATAACAACTTCGGCTGTGCACGTTACTGCTCACTCTGTGACCAGTAACCGCTCCGCGATGCACAGAAAGACGAACCTTCTTGTGACAAGCACAAGAAGTAGCGTTTGCTGCGCAAACTTAATTCTCGGGTTTTCTATGAACTTTGTTCACGAAAAACACCTCGCGGAATGTTACCAGTGAACAGTAACCTGTGCACAACAACGTGCTTTGTAACATGTAGAATCTAAGTTTTGTATCATTAGGCGTTGGGGGAAGAGAATTAAAACAACGTCTCTTCATTCTCCTCAAATAGTTTATCATTAATTTCAAACAACTTAAGCCTATGAAGCAATCCATAATAAATAATGGCATCTCTCTTTAATTTCGGATAAAGCTGTGCCATTCCACAAAGCTTCAGCAGTTCCTGGGTTTCGTCAACCGTCGCTTCAAGCCCATAACACAGGCACAGAAGACGATTCCGCGATGGATTACGGCGGCCTGCGAAAATCTGATGGAGATATATTTCGCTCATACCGGCCTGTTTGGCAAGCGCTGCCTTAGAGATATGCTTCTTTTCGAACAGACGGTTTAATAATTCTGCCACACTCTTATTTTCAAATTGCTCCTGGTTCTGGGACAGAAACTGGCTCAGATCCGGGGAATCCATAAGCTCCTGCTGTAAACCATCTGTATTTTTCTTTTTCATATTCGCGCCTTTACAATAATTTGTCAATAAGTTAAAATAATTTTAACAATACAATCAAATAAAACTATACTATAAAAAATTCTGAAAAACAATATGCAGTCAGCATAGTGGTTGCTGCCCTCTGGCAGTATTCCATAGCTGTGGGAGTGCCATTGGCGAGGAACATCTGATTTTCATAGCGTGCAGGTGATATGTCCATTTGGGGAATGATAGTTGGTGATAAGGAGAAATATGGAAATTTATGACAGTCTTTTAGGCGCAGTTTGTGACGAATATGACAGGGTCACATTGATCAAAAAAAGCGAGCGGGGCGAAGTAACCTTGATACGCCACAGGGCAAGCGGAAACCGCTATATTTTCAGACATTTTTCCGGCAGCAGTGAAGTGTACCGGAAGCTTCTTACGGTATCCTGTCCCAATCTGCCCCAGATCATGGAGGTGGGGGAAAAGGAGGGAAAAACAGCTCTTCTGGAAGAATATGTGCAAGGTGATACGCTGGGGGAGATTTTACAGGGTGGACTTTTGACAGCGGCACAGGCAAAGCAGATCACCCGCCAGCTGTGCATGGCTTTGTGGGTGCTCCATTCCCTGGGAGTTGTACATAGAGATGTAAAGCCAGATAATGTGATCATACGTGGAACCGAAGCGGTTCTTATCGATTTTGATGCTTCCAGAATTTATAAAAATGAAAACAGAGAAGATACACAGATTCTTGGAACCACAGGCTTTGCAGCACCGGAACAGTATGGGCTCTCCCAGTCTGATGGGCGTGCGGATATTTATGCACTGGGAGTTCTGCTGAACATTATGCTGACTGGGGAACATCCCTCCAGGAAACTTGCCAGCGGAAGAATGGGCAGGATCGTCCAGCGTTGTAC